>NZ_JBINJD010000224.1:0-6604 GCF_043951915.1 Alienimonas sp. DA493
CCGTCCGGCCGGGGCCGAAGACGAACGCTGACGACGTGTTCGGGGCGGCGAAGGCCCGGGCGGGCCGACGGATGTGACGGGGAACGGGGCGACGGGGAGGCTTATTCCCGGTCGACGTCCACGTCGACCGAGACCTTGTCCGCTTCCTCCTTCACCTTGTCGACGCCGGAGCCGACCGCGTCCGCGGCCTGATCGACGTCCTCGGCGATCGTCTCCTCGTTCATGTTCACGCCGACTCCGCTGCCGTTGGAGTACAGCGTGAACCAACCAAGCAGGCCGAGGATCAACAGAACCACGGCCGCGGCGAGCAGAGCCTTCATCGGCGAACTGTCAGTGGAGTCAGAAGCGATCGGACCGGGGTGGACAGGAGGACGCGGACGGGCGGCGGCGAGCGGGCTAGACGGTCGGCGTGCGGCCGGTCACGGCGTGGATGATCAACAGCACCACCGCGACGACGGCGAGCACCCCGGCGAGCCAGAGCGCGAAGTCGGCGATCCCGCCGAGGCCGAGCAGGGCGGCGATGATGGCCACGGCGAACAGGATGAGAGCGATCTTGAGCATAGCTGGAAGTTGCGGTGAGGCTGCGGAACGTGGACGCCGAGCGAAGTCAGTCGGCGATCACCCTCCGAAGCAAGAACCGCGCCGGCCGCGACGCAACGCCCCTCATGGTCGAATCACGAGCAGCGCGAACGCTGTAACCGGTCCCGTCGTTCCCGGCGCGGGGCGGCTTGCTCGTTCGGCGATCAGGTTGTCCGATCGGCGAGACGCCGGCGGAGCAGGTCCAGAGCCGCCTTCGCCAACCGGCTGCGGGCGATTGCGGAGTCCCCTGCGTGGCGGTACGGCTCCCGCACCGAACCGTCGGGCGTCGCCAGCGTCAGTTCGCGAACGTCCGCGTCGACGGAGAGCGACGGCGTGAACAGGGCGTAGGTCGCCCCCCACCGCTGCCGGACCCGCTCCGCGGCGCCGCCGGGCGAGACGGGCTCGCCCAGGCAGCGGTCGTCGCGGGTTTCGATCACGCCGCCGAGATACGCCGGGGCGGCGGGGTCGTCCTCGTCGGTCAGCCAGTCCGCCAGCCGGCCGCCGGTGCCAACCTCCACGACGGCCAGCGTTTCGCCCCGCTCCCGCAGGGTCGCCAGCACGCGACCGGCGAGGGTGTCGTCCTCCTCGCCGAAGATCAGCTCCCCCACGCGCTCCGCGGCGAGGCGGCGGACCTCAGCGAACTGCCGTTCGATCTCCGCCTCGTCTCCGCCCCGGGCGACGACCCGCAGGGTGATGGTCGCCTCGTGGGCGGTGATGCCGACCTCCGGCGTGCGGCCGCGGGCGGTGAGGTCGCCCAGCCGCTCCTCGACGGCGCTCTCCCCCGCCCCGAACAGGTTCACCCGGGCGACGCGGATCAGGTTCGCCCCCCGCGGCAGCCGGGGGGCGACGGACTCGCGGAACATCGGCTTCATCTCCGCCGGCACCCCGGGCAGGGCGACCAGCGTGCAGCCGCCCGGCCCGCCGGGTGCGTCCGGGGCGTCGCCCGGCGGGAGCGTCATCCACAGCCCCGGCGCGGTGCCGCGGGGGTTCGGGACGACCTCCGCCCCGGTCGGGACGAGCGCCTGCACGCGGTTCCTCGGCGGCATCGGCCGACCGAACCGGCGGTAGCAGGCCTGCACGTGCTCCAGGCTGGCGGCGTCCTCCACCAGCGGCACGCCGGCCAGCGCGGCGAGGGCGTCGCGGGTCAGATCGTCCGCGGTCGGGCCCAGGCCGCCGGTCAGAATGACCAATTCGCTGCGGCGGGCGGCCGCCCGCAGTTCGTCGAGCATCGCCGGCAGGTCGTCCGCGACGGTGTGGTGGAAGCGGGTTTCGATCCCCCGCGCCGCCAGTTCGACGCTCAGCCACTGGCTGTTCGTGTCGAGTTTGGCGCCGGTGGTCAATTCCGAACCGAGGGCGAAGATCTCCGCGTGCATGGGGGCGGACGGACGGGCGAGCGGGAGGACAGGAACGCGGGAGACGGGGGCGAGGGGGGCGATCAGTCGTCGGCGACGGCGTTGCCGGCGAGGTCGTTCCACTCGGCGAGGGCTTCGCCGTAGAGGGCGGCGGTCTCGGAAACCATCCGGGCGACGCCGAACCGCTCCTGCACCACCGCCCGGCCGGCGCCGCCGATGCGGCGGGCGGTCTCCGGGTCGGCCAGCAGTTCGCAGATCTTCTCGGCCAGGGCCGCCCCGCGAGCGGGGGGGACGATCAGCCCGGTGACGCCGTCCTCGATGACGCTGTCGACCCCGCCGACCCCGCTGGCGACCACCGGCCGGCCGCGGGCCATCGCCTCCAGCATCGTCGCCCCCAACCCCTGCGAGAGGCTGGGCAGACAGAAGATGTCCGTCGCCGACAGACCGGCGGAGAAGTCGAGCAGGTTCGGGGCGAAGGTGACGGCGTCTTCGAGGCCCAACTCCCGGGCGACGCGGCGGAGGTTCTCCTCCTCCGGCCCGGCGCCGGAGAGCAGAAACCGGCATTCCGGGAAACGCCGCTTCACCCGGGCGGCCGCCCCGAGAAAGTAGGGCAGCCCCTTGGGCGCCTCCAGCGGCCCCGCCGAGCCGACCACCGGCACCCGGCCGGGCGGCAGGACGTGCTCCGCCTGTTCGTCCACGTCCACGCCGCTGTGGATCACCCGCAGCCGGTCCGCCGGGAAGCGGCTGACGCCGAGCAGGTCCGCGGCGACGCTTTTGGAGATGGCGATCGCCCGGCGAACGATCGGGTCCGTGCGGGTGAACCGATCGATCCCGTACGGCGCCGCGGGAAACGTCACCACCACCGGCACTCCCAGCCGCTTGGCGAGGTACGTGCCGCAACCGAGCATCTCCGGACTCTGGACGTGTACCAGGTTCGGCGGTTCCTCCCGCAGATCGCGGAGCAGCCCGGCCCGTACGACCAGCCCCCAGGCGGGTCGGTCGAGCTCCTTGTAGACCCGCACGTCCCGCGACTGCCGCACGGAGGCGGACAGACGGGAGGCGTCGGCGCAGACGATCAGCGGTTCGTACCCCTCCGCGGGCAGGCCGCGGGCCAGCCGGAGGGTGTAGGCGCTGCGGGCCCGGACCTCCAATCGGCCGGCCAACAGCAGGACGCGCGGATTGGGATCGTCGGCCACCGCTCAGGCGACGTCCGAAGCGCCGCCGACGACCGCCGGGTCGACGCGGCCCGAATCGGCGGCGCCGGGCCGGATTCCCGCGGGGGCCTTCGGCCGCAGGGCCAGCGGCTTGGCGAGCAGTTCGTTGACGACGATCGCCTCCCGGACGCCGGCGGGATCGGACAGCAGCGCCCGCAGGCGGGTCGGGTCCAGGGCGCCGGCCTCGCCGGGGGGCGGGCCGGCGAGGTGGGTCGGGTCGTTGGGGTCGGCGAGGCGCCGCTTCAGGTCGGACAGTTCCCGCTCGGTCGCGTTGAGCCGGTCCTTCACCTGCACGTGTTGGCGGGCGAGGTCGCTCTGGTCGACGGCCATGTACCGTTCGACGTGCTCCCGCAGTTCGCCGCCGAGGTTCTTCTTCGCCAGCCGTTTCAGTTTGCGATCGCGGAGGCTCTGCCGTTTGGCGGCCGGCGCCGCGGCGGGCGGCGGAGTCGGCCGCGGCTCGGGGCGGGAGGAGGGGCGGCGGTCGGACCCTTCGTTTCGACGGGCGGCGGGACGCAGGAACTCCGGCACCTCGCCGCGGTCGGGGCGGTCGTCGTTCTCGGACGGGCGCTCGGCCGTTTGCGGATTCGGCCGCGTCCGCCGAGGCGGTTCCTCGAAGGGGTCGACCGGTCCGCGACGCTGCGGGGGGCCCTGCGGACGGTCGCCGCCGCGGTTCTGACCGCGGCGGCCGGCGACTTCCTGCAGGAAGGAATCAATTTCGTCCCGCAGCTTCTCGTCGGCGCCGCCGGCGGGGCGGTTCTGCGGGGCGTTGGGGTTCGGCCGCCGGGCGGCCTGGGCGGCCTTGCCCTGCTGAGCCATCTGCACGATCCAGCCGACCACCCCCATCAGCAGCACGGCGATGGAGATCAGCGTCTCCACCCCGATCGCCCCCAGCGGCGGCAGCGCCTCCGCGGCGGGAAGGACGGCGGCGGCGGGCGGGACGGTCATCGGAGGCGAACCGGCGGGGACGGGGGGCCGGGAACGGAGAAGCGGGCGGCGGCTACGGCTGCATCGTGGCGTTCGGCTTGGCGCCCTCGCCGGCGATGGCGGACCGCATCTTGGTGTCGGCCTGAACGTTCTTTAGCTCATAGTAGTCCATCAGCCCCAGCCGGCCGCCGCGGAACGCTTCGCTGATCGCCTTGGGCACCTCGGCCTCGGCCAGCACGACCTTGGCCCGGTTCTCCTGCACGCTGGCGACGTGTTCCTGCTCGACGGCGCTGGCCTCGGCCCGGCGTTCCTCGGCCTTGGCCTGGGCGACCCGCATGTCGGCCTCCGCCTGGTCGGCGGCGAGGCGGGCGCCGATGTTTTCGCCCACGTCGATATCGGCGATGTCGATCGAGACGATCTCGTAGGCCGTGTTCGCTTCGAGGCCCTGGTTCAGCACGATCCGGCTGATCGCGTCCGGGTTCTCCAGCACGTTCTCGTAGGAGGGGCTGGAGCCGATCGCCTGCACGATGCCCTGCCCCACGCGGGCCACGATGGTTTCCTCGGTCGCCCCGCCGATCAGCTGGGCGATGTTCGTGCGGACCGTCACCCGGGCCCGGGCCTTCAGCTGGATGCCGTCGGCCGCGACGGCGTCGAGGGTCCCCGCCTTCTTCTTCGGGTCCGGGCAGTCGATCACCTTGGGATAGACGCTGGTCCGCACGGCGTCCAGCACGTCGCGGCCGGCGAGGTCGATCGCGGCGGCGATGTTCCAGTCCATCGACAGGTTCGCCCGCTGGGCGGCGATCAGACTCTTGATCACGTTCGGCACGTTGCCGTTCGCCAGGTAGTGGGCCTCCAACTGCTTGCGGGTCAGGCTGTAGTCCTTCAGCAGCCCGGCCTGCGTGGCCATGATCAGGGAGCGGGTGATGACCGTCGGGTTTACCTTCCGCACGCTCATCATGACCAGGTCCCACAGGCCGATGCGGGTGCCGGTCAGTTTGCACTGCACCCACAGGCCGACGTAGCGGGCCAGCACGGCGAAGGCGACGAGCCCCACCAACAGCAGGACGAGCAGTCCGCCGATGATCAGCAGGCTCCACCCGCCCCCGTCCTGAGCCAGCGGCGGCAGGACGCCGATTGCGGGAACGGCCGCGACGGGGACGGCGGAGGACGCGGGTGCGGTCATCGGGGGCGGCGGGGGGTGGCGGGCGGCGCGGGCCGGGAGGCGGCGGCGCTCTTAATCTGGGGGCAGCGTAGTCGCGGCGGAGAACCGGCGGCAACGCACCGGCGTCGCCGCGTCAACGTCGCGGCCCGGCGGGCGGTTCACGGCGACCGTCCTCATTTGATCCCCTCCCGCTCCGCGTCGGCGGCGAAGGGGTCGGCGATCTCCTCCGGCTCCTCCTTCCGGCTCTCTCTGCCGTCGTCCGTCTTGGCGGCCGTCATATCCTTCGCCGAGGTCATGTCCTCCGGCGAGGAGGCCTCTTCCAGATCGGTCGGCGGCGGCTTCGGCGGGGGCGACTCGTGGGCGTAGCCGACGGGGGCGTCGGCGTCGAGGCGTCCGCCGGGGCGGCCGGGGTCCGGATCGATCACCGGGTCGACGGGGTTTTCCGCCTCGCGGGGCTCCCCCGGCGGCGTGCCGGCGGCGGGGCCCTCGACGTCCCGCAGCGCCGGCGGGACCTCCTCCTTGGCGTAGCGCACCAGCAGGCGGTTCCCGCGGGTTCCCACCACCTCGATCGGCTCCCCGGCGTCGAGCATCGGGCCGCGGGCCTCGGAGTGGAAGCGGGCGCCGTCGACCTCCACCAGCCCGCCCGGGTTGTGCAGGGTGAGCGTCTTGCCCCGACGGCCGATCGCCGCGGCGAGGGCGGCCCGCTCCTCCGTGAAGGACGCCGTTTCCTCCGGCGTCGGGGCTTCCTGCAACAGGCGGCGACCGAACTCCGTCCTCGGCAGCATGTAGAACGAGCCCCCCAGCGTCGCCGGGATCAGCACCGCCGTGCAGCCGACGTACGCCCAGAAGGCGAGCATGTTCTCGCCCCACCACTCCCACACGGCGCAGAACAGGCTGCCGCCCAGGCAGCACATCGACAACGCCGCCAGCAGGCCGCCGCTGGGGACGAACACCTCGATGACCAGCACGGCCAGCCCCACCGCCAACAGCAGGAGGGCGTAGTGGCCGGGGTCCATCAGGAACGACTCCGCGGAGAGGGGGACGCCTGCATGGTAAGCCGCCGGGCGGTTCGGACAACGCTGCGCCCGCCGCCCCGCCCGGTCGTGCGGCCGGCGGCCGCGTCCCGCAAGCGCCCCGCCGGGGTCAGTCCTGACGACCGGCGAGCCGTTCGTACGGGACGAAGGAGTCCAGCGGCGCCGGGCGGGCGGAGGGGCCGGCGTCGGCCGTCTCGGGGCGGGAATCCGCGAAGGATCCGCGGGCGGACGCCGCGGGGGCGGCCGGGGGCTCCGCGGCGGCGACGCGGCGATCGTTCGCGGCGCGGCGTTCCTCGGCCCGGCGTTCCTCAGCGACGCGGGCGGCGTCCGGGCTCTGAG
>NZ_JBINJD010000225.1:0-6393 GCF_043951915.1 Alienimonas sp. DA493
CCGCCGGGGCCGGCCATCATCACGCCGCCGCCGGCGGCGGGCTCGATGCCGTACTCGTCCTTGAGGTAGTCGCTGAATTTCTTGGCTTCGAGAAGCGTCATGTTGACGATCTTCTCGGCCAGTTCCTTCATGTCCGCCGGGATGTCAGCGGATTCAGTCGTGGTTTCGTCGGCCATTGGGAGATCCTCCGGGGGTTGTGCACGGCCGGACGAGAACGACGCCGGCGGGGCTTTCGGTTAGGGGTGGGGGAGACAGCAACGAGAGTCGCCGCGGGTGTGACGGCCCGCCGCGCACTGAGAGGGACGGGGGTTATTCGGTCTTGTTCGGGCCGGCTTCGCCGTCGCCGATCTGCTTGATCTGGCTGGCGAGGGCCTTGCCCGGACCCAACAGGGCGGCGGACAGGTTGGCGCCCGGGCTGAGGATCTGGGCGACGATCGTCGCCAGCAGTTCCTCGCGGCTGGGGCTCTTGGAGAGGGTCTCGACGCCGGCTTCGTCCAGCGTCTGCCCGTCGACGGTCCCGCCCTTGATGGCGAGCTTGTCGATCTCCTTGGCCCACTTCGTGATCTCCTTGGAGAGTTGGACGACGTCCTCCCCCCCGAAGACCAGCGTGCTGGGACCTTCCAGCACCGGGTCCAGCCCGGTGACGCCCTTGCGCTCCAACGCCCGGCGGGCGAGGGAGTTCTTGACGGTCAGCGCCTGGATGTTCTTCTCCGCCAGCGCCAGCCGCCACGTGTTGCAGGTGATGGCGTCGACGGTGGAAACGTCGACGACCAGCATATCGGTCTGATCGCCGATGCGGTCCGCGACCGCGTCGATCATCATCCCTTTGACGTATTTGCTCATGACTTCGTGCGGCGGGCGGTGCGTGCGGGCGCCGAAGCCGGAGGCCTGCCTCCGGCTCGACGGGTTAGAGGGCGATCTGGATGGAGGGCATCATGGAGGCGGTGATATACACGCTCCGCATGTACACGCCCTTGCTGGTGGCCGGCTTGAGCGACTCGATCCGGCTGATCATCGCCCGGGCGTTCTCGGCGAGGTTCTCCTCGGAGAAGCTCAGCTTGCCGACGACCGTGTGGACGACGCCTTCCTTGTTCACCTTGAACTCGACCTTGCCCGCCTTGTACTCGCGGACGGCGTCGGCGACGTTCGGGGTGACGGTGCCGGCCCGGGGGGAGGGCATCAGGCCGCGGGGGCCGAGCACGCGGCCCAGCGGGCCGACGACGCCCATCATGTCCGGGCTGGCGATGGCGACGTCGAACTCGGTCCAGCCGTCCTTGATCTTCTCGGCCAGCTCCGGTCCGCCGGCGTAGTCGGCGCCGGCTTCCTGAGCGGCGGCGAGGGCGTCGCCGCGGGCGAACACCAGCACGCGCTGCTCTTTGCCGATGCCGTTGGGCAGGACGATCGAGCCGCGGATCATCTGATCCGCCTGCTTCGGGTCCACGCCGAGCCGGAAGGCGATCTCGACCGTCTGGTCGAACTTCACCGCCGGGATGTTGGCGGGCAGGCCGCTTTCCAGGTTCTTCAACCGCTTAACGGCGGCGTCGACGGGCATCGGGGTGTACGAGCTGGTCTGTTCCAGCAGGTACTTCATCCGTTTGGAATCGGCCATCGGTACGTTTCGAGCGTGGGTGAGAGCGGCGAGCGGGGGGATGCGGGGCGGAGTCGACGGCGACGCGGGCGGGGCCCGGTCAGCCGACGACGGTGATCCCCATGCTGCGGGCGGTGCCGGCGATCGTCTTCTTCGCCTGCTCCAGGGAGCCGGCGTTGAGATCTTCCATCTTGGTCTTGGCGATCTCTTCGATCTGGGCGTCGGTGACCGAGCCGACCTTGTTCTTGAGCGGGTTGCCGGCGCCCTTGGCGACGCCCGCGGCCTGCTTGAGCAGCACCGGGGCCGGCGGACTCTTGACGACGAACTCGAAGGAGCGGTCGTTGTAGACGGAAATCACGACCGGCACCGTCGTGCCGGCCATGTCGCGGGTCTGCTCGTTGAACTGCTGGACGAACTGTCCGATGTTCACGCCGTGCGGACCCAGCGCGGTGCCGACCGGCGGGGCCGGCGTGGCCTGACCGCCGGTGACCTGGACCTTGATGGTGGTGACGAGCTGCTTTTTAGCCATCGGTGTTTAAATCCCAAGAGACAAGAAACAAGATACAAAACAGGGGCGACGCGACCTGCGGGCCTTTGTCTCTTGTATCTTGGTCTTTGGTTATTCCTAAATCAGACCTTTTCGACCTGCCAGTACTCGAACTCCGTCGGCCGCGGGCTGCCGAAGATCTCGATCAGCACCGTGACCTTGCCGTGCAGCTCGTCGATCGCCTCGACGGTGCCCTCGAAGGTCTCGAACGGCCCCTCTTTGATCTTGACGGTCTCGCCGATCGGCAGGTCGATCTGAACCTTCGCCGGTTCGGCTTCTTCGTCCTGGGCCTCCTCGACGCGGCCGAGCATGCGGTCGACCTCGTCCGGCCGCATCGCGGCGGGGCGGTCGTCGGCACTGGTGAACGAGCCGCTGGAGCCGGTGAAGCCCCCCACCCCGGTCGTGTCGCGGACGAGATACCAGCTCTCGTCGTTGAGCTTCATCTGGATCATCATGTAGCCGGGAAAGAGCTTCTGCTCGATCACCCGCTTCTTGCCGCCCTTCGGGTCCACAACCTTCTGGGTGGGGATGACGATCTCGCCAAAGTCGTCCTCCAGGCCTTCCCGGCGGATCCGCTTCTCCAGCGACTTCTTGACGGTCTTCTCGCGGTTCGAGGTGACCTTCAGCACGAACCACTCGTAGCCGTGCTCGTCGACCGTGGACTGCTCCTCCGGGGCGGGGAACTTCCGCTCCGGGGCGTCGCCGGCGGTCTCCTCTTCTTCCTTGGGCCCGCTGTCCGGGGCGGCGTCGCTCGCGCCGGTCGACTCCTCGCCGCCGTCGGCCACGGCGTCGTCGACCGCGGCGTCCTGCTCGGACGTCGCGTCGTCAAGGTCAGCGGACGCAGCGGGGTCGGTCATGGGACCGCGGAAGGGAGAAGGGGCGTCAGGCAATTCGCCCGGCGGGAACGGGCCGATCTCATCGAATCGGCCCGGCGGAACCGGGGGCGGCGGACGCCGAGAATGCGAACGACCGGCCGCCGTGGCGACCGGTCGGGTCGTGCAGGATGGCCGGGCCGTCCTGAAACTTCAAGCCACCGTGAGGGGTTTTCCGGGGCGGGACCCGAGGCCGGCCGCGGCGGGGTCAGTCGACGGGCGCGGCGTCGTTCAGCCGCAGCACGCCGAGGGCCTCGAACAGCCAGCCCCAGACCATGTCGTAGAGGAACAGGACCGCGGCGAGCAGCAGCATGATGGCGATCACCACCAGGCTGGCCCGCAGCACCTCGGGCCAGGTCGGCCAGGAAACCTTCGCCATCTCCGCCTCGACGGAGATCAGGAAGTCGGCGAACTTCGGAAAATTGACCAGCCGGAACGCGAACCAGCAGCCGGCGGCCAGCAGCACGGCGGGGATGCCGTAGCGGAGCGCGTCGTCGTATTCGGCAAGCCGCCCCTGGGCGAGGACGTAGCAGCCGATGAAGACCACCAACCCGACCGCCGCGGCGGTCGCCTGCCGCACGATGCGGCCCTGATTCCGCTTGTACAGGCCGGCCGCGAGCAGTTCGGACCAGATGGAGCCGGACGCCTGTTGCCGGGACATGTGCGAGGTCCGTTCGCCGCGGGGGCGTTAGGCCGAGCGTCGCGTCGTGCGAGTCGGCGGGAGAGGTGACGGGAACAACGCCTCGGCCGGGGGCGGGCCGCCGGCCGGGGGAAACGAGGAGCACGAGCGGAGGGACTCGAACCCCCAACCTGCGGATTTGGAATCCGCTGCTCTACCAATTGAGCTACGCTCGTTCGGTTCGTCGTCCTCCTGGAGAGGACGGCGAACGCCTACTTCTTGCGGTCTTCCTTGTGCACGGTGTGCTTGCGCAGCTTCGGGCAGTACTTGAGCAGCTCAAGACGGTCGGTGCCGCGCATCTCCTTCTGGACGCGGTAGTTCCGCTCGCCGGATTCGGTGCACTTCAGCCAGACGTACTCGCGGGCCATCGTCGGGGATGCAAAAGGAAAGACGCGGGGGACGAAACGCAGGTTCGCCCGCTCCGCGACAGACGCGCGAAGCGGGCGGGGGAGCCTGCGGGAAAACTACTCGAGGATCTTGGTGACGATGCCGGAGCCGACCGTCTTGCCGCCTTCGCGGATGGCGAAGCGGGAGCCGTCGGAGAGGGCGACCGGCTTCTCCATCTCGACTTCGAGGTTGACGTTGTCGCCGGGCATGCACATCTCGGCGCCGCCCAGCAGGCTGACGCCGCCGGTCACGTCGGTGGTGCGGAAGTAGAACTGCGGCTTGTAGCCGGAGAAGAACGGGGTCTTCCGGCCGCCCTCTTCCTTGCTGAGGACGTAGACCTCGGCCTCGAACTTGGTGTGCGGGTTGATGGTCTTGGGGGCCGCGAGGACCTGGCCGCGCTGAACGGCGTCCTTGGCGATGCCGCGGAGCAGCACGCCGACGTTGTCGCCGGCCTGGCCCTGATCCATCGTCTTGTTGAAGGCTTCCACGCCGGTGACGGTCGTGGTCTGGGTGTCCTTCAGGCCGACGATCTCAACCTTCTCGCCGACCTTGACCACGCCCTGCTCGATCCGGCCGGTGACGACGGTGCCGCGACCTTCGATCGAGAACACGTCCTCGATGGCCATCATGAACGGCTTGTCGGTCTCGCGGGCCGGCTCCTCGATGTAGCTGTCGAGGGCCTCGACCAGCTCGCCGATGCAGGCGTTGGCGCCGGCGTCGTCCGGGGTCTCCAGGGCCGCCTTGGCGTTGCCCTTGACCAGGGGGATGTCGTCGCCGGGGAAGTCGTACTTGTCCAGCAGTTCGCGGACTTCCATCTCGACCAGGTCGAGCAGCTCCTCGTCGTCGACCAGGTCGACCTTGTTGAGGAACACGACGATCTTCGGCACGTTGACCTGCTTGGCGAGCAGGATGTGCTCGCGGGTCTGCGGCATCGGGCCGGCGTCGGCGGCGACGACGAGGATGGCCCCGTCCATCTGGGCCGCCCCGGTGATCATGTTCTTGACGTAGTCCGCGTGGCCCGGGCAGTCGATGTGGGCGTAGTGGCGGTCCGGGGATTCGTACTCCACGTGGGAGACGGCGATCGTCACCGTCTTCGAGGAGTCGCGGACGGTGCCGCCCTTGGTGATGTCGGCGTAAGGGATCGCCTTGGCGAGGCCCTTGGTGGCCTGCACGTTGACGATCGCGGCGGTCAGCGTCGACTTGCCGTGGTCGATGTGACCGATCGTGCCGACGTTTACGTGCGGCTTGGTGCGCTCGAAGGTGGCCTTGGCCATCGGTGTATTCTTCCTGCCTGTCGCCGGACGCCGGCGGCCGTGCGGCCCGTGTCGCGCCGGGGGTGGGACTGTGGGGGTCGCGGTGGAAACGATCGCCCCGCCCGGCGTGCCCTCGGCCGGCCGATCCCGGGGGGAGCGGCGGCAGCTGATCGGGTCCGCGAGCGGGGAGAGCTGCTGATGGGATTTGAACCCATGACCTCGTCCTTACCAAGGACGCGCTCTACCACTGAGCTACAGCAGCGTGGTTCAGGGGGACGCGGTTCCGGGGAACCTCGCCCCGGCCGAACCGGGCCGAACGACTCGTTCCCGGGGGAACCGGGCGCGCCGTCGGGCGAGCATCATTGCGGGTCCGATCGATTCGGCAAAGCCCGGCGGGGGGAAAATCCCGGCGAACCCCTGGAATCGTCATTTCGCCGCCCGCCGCGACGCCGCCGGCCGTCGCGGGAGTCGGCGAGGGCGCCGGTCGGACGGCCCGCGTTCGGGCGAAGCGGGTGAAGGGAATCGAACCCTCATCACAAGCTTGGAAGGCTAGTGCTCTACCATTGAGCTACACCCGCAGCGTGGCCGCGGGAAATCTCAAGGACCAAGACGACAAGAACCAAAGCAGAGGTCCGCGGGACCCGTCCTTTGGTTCCTGTCTCTCGGGATTTGGTCATTCCCGCAAGTGGGAGCGGCAGGATTCGAACCTGCGAAGGCGTAGCCACCAGATTTACAGTCTGGCCCCTTTGACCGCTCGGGAACGCTCCCCAATCTGCTGCGAAGCCCGCGTGTCGCCGCGGGCGGAAGCTCGCGGCGGGACTCGAACCCGCAACCTTCGGTTTACAAAACCGATGCTCTGCCAGTTGAGCTACACGAGCGCGGAGGCCGAAGACGGTTCGCCACGCTGCGTCTCACGCAACGGCCCGCCCCGCGACGTCGGCAAGCCGACTCCGCACGGGCGGGGCGAGAGTCTAGCAACCGGACACGCCGCCGCAAGTGCGGGTTCGCCGTCCTTCTTCCCGCTCGGCGCAAACGCCAGCGTCCCGGCCCCCGGAAGGGGCCGGGAC
>NZ_JBINJD010000226.1:0-6345 GCF_043951915.1 Alienimonas sp. DA493
GGGCCGCAGAGCGGCCGGACGCTCCGCGTCCCGTCCGGGGCGACGCAGAGCGTCGCCCCGAGAGCGCCCAGCGGACGCCCCGTCTCAAAGAATCCGCCGGACCCAGAACAGCGTCAGGGCCGTGATCGCCGCGGCGCCGACGAGGTTTAAAACGAACCCTTTGCGGGCCATCTCGCCCATCGTCAAGCGGCCGCTGCCGAACACGATCGCGTTGGGCGGGGTCGCCACCGGCAACATAAAGGCGAAGCTCGCCGAGGCCGCAGCCGGCAGCATGATGAGGCTCGGCTCGACGCCGATCTCCACCGCCACGCCGGCCAGCACCGGCAGCACGATGGAGCAGGTCGCCACGTTGCTGGTGCATTCGGTCAGGAAGGTCATCACCAGGCAGACGGCCCCCACCAACACCCACTCCGGCTGCCCGCGGACGGCGTCGCCCAGCCGCTCGCCGACCCACAGCGACAGGCCGGTTTCTTTGAAAGCGAGTGCGAGGGCGAAGCCGGCCCCGAACAGCAACAAAATATCCCACGGCAAACGCTCGGCGGTGTGCCAGTTAATCAGCCGGGAGCCCCGCCCGTCGCCGGCCGGGAGGGCGAAGGCCAGCAGCGCGCAGGCGATCGCGACGGTGCTGTCGTCCGGCTGCACGACCGGCGTGAGGCCGCGGGCGTCGACGGCGGCGATCCACTCCGCCCCGCCGTCCGTCGTCTTGAGGGCGGCGAACAGCGGGCCGGGGATCACCCACAGCGCCGCGGCGAGGCCGAACACCGCCAGCATGCGTTTCTCCGGCGTGCTGAGCCGGCCGAGGGCGTTCAGGCGGCCGGCGAAAAACGACCGGCCCACCGTCGCCGCACCCGGCGCCGGCCGCAGATTCCAGGTCAGCAGGCCCCACGCCAACAGCAGCATCGCCGCGGAGACCGGGGCGAAGGCCAGCAGCCAGCGGTCGAAGCTGAACCGGTCCAGGCTGGCGTCCGGAAACGCCTGCTCCCACACGCCCAGGAACGCCACGTTCGTCGGCGTGCCGATCGGCGTGGCGACCCCGCCGAGGCTCGCCGCCCAGGCCAGCCCCAGCAGCAGGGCCACGGTCAGCTTGTGCTGGCGGGCGGTCTGCCGCGCGGCCTCCTCCGCGGCCGCCTCGCCCGCCCCGCCCTCGGCCGTCACGCCGTCCGCGGCCCCGCCGTCGATCTTTTTCCCCAAGGCGTCGAGCATCGCCACGGCGACCGGCAACAGCATGATCGTGGCGGCGGTGTTGCTGATCCACATGCTCAGCCCCGCCGCGGCCAGCATGAATCCGGCGACGACCCGCCTGGGCGAGGCCCCGGTGAACCGCAGCGTGTGCAGGGCGAGCCGCTCGTGGACGTTCCAGCGTTCCAACCCTAACGCCAGCAGGAACCCGCCGAGGTACAGGAAGACGTATTTATTAATATACGCCTCGGAGGCCGCCCCGACCTCCACCACGCCGCACAGCGGGAAGGCGACCAACGGCACCAGGCTGGCCGCGCCCAGCGGCACGGCCCCGGTGAACCAGAGCACGCCGGTGAGGACCGTGACGGCGAGGGTCTTCTGCGCCGCCGGCGTCATCCCCTCCGGGGCGTCCAGCGCCAGCACGATCGCCGCCGCGAGCAGCCCCAGCCACACACCCCACCGACCGAAGAACCCGGGGCGGTCGGCGGGGGACGGTTCGCTCATGGGGACGGACGGCTCCTGCGGGCGCCCCGGTTCGCCGTCGCCGTTCGACGGCGCGCCGTGGGGAGGAAGGACGGATCGAGCGGGGATGATGCACCGCGGAGGTCCCCGGCGGTAGGGTGGGCGGGGTCCAAGCCCCCCGCGCTCCGCGTATCCCCCGGGAGAACCCATGCGAGACGTCTTCCCCCTCGGCGTATTCACCTCCCTGGACGCCGGCCTCGGCGTGCGGCTGGACGTGGCGAAGGAACTGTCGATTCCCACCGTGCAGCTCCACGCCCCCGCCCCGGCCAGCCGCACCGAGGCCCACGCCGCCCAGTTCCTCGCCGATCTGGACGACGCGGACATCGTCCTCACCTGCGTGTTCGCCGGCTTCGAGGGCGAAAGCTACGCCAGCATCCCGGAGACCGCCCACACCGTCGGCCTCGTCCCCCGCGACCAACGCGAGGCCCGGGCCGCCGAACTGTGCGCCATCTCCGACTTCGCCGAGGAACTCCGCAGCCCCGCGATCGGCCTGCACGTCGGCTTCGTTCCCGAGGACCGCACCGGCGAGGACTACAAGGACCTCGTGAAGGTCGTCGCCCGCTGCTGCGATCACGCCGCCGAGAACGGCCAGACGGTCCACCTCGAAACCGGCCAAGAGACCGCCGCCCACCTGCTGGACTTCCTGGCCGACGTGAACCGGGAGAACCTCGGCGTGAACTTCGACCCGGCGAACCTGTTGCTCTACGGCACCGACGACCCGCTGCCGGCCCTGCGGAAGGTGGGCGAGTTCGTCAAAAGCGTGCACTGCAAAGACGCCCGCCGCGCCCCGGAGGCCGTCCGCGGCAAGGAGTGGGGCGAGGAGGTGGCTCTCGGCGAGGGCGAGGTCGGCATGACGGACTACCTGCGGACCCTGCACGAAATCGGCTACCGCGGCCCGCTGACGATCGAACGCGAGATCCCCGAGGACCGCGACCGTCAAAAGGCCGACGTGGCCAAAGCCCTCGACGTACTGAAGGCCGCCCGGGCGGAAGTGCTGGGCGAGTGAGGCCGGAGCGACGCGGACCTGGGACCGTCGTCCCGGGTCTTCACGCCGTCAGAACGGGACGTCGTCGTCGAAACCGCTCCCCGATCCGTCGAACTCCGGCCCGTCCCACGCCCCGTCGCCCTCGTCGTCGGGGTCCTCAATCCAGTACTTCTCGCCGGTCGCTTCGTCTCTGTACTCCGGGTCGGTCGGCCAGATGTCGCACGTGAACCCGATCCCGCCGCAGCCGTCGGTCGGGCAGGCCCAGAAGCCGCGGCGGCCGTCGGGGCCGGGCGGGCCGGCAGCGTCCTCGTCGAACCAGATCCGATCGCTGCGATACCGCTGTCCGCAGTGCAGGCAACCAACTTCCACCGGCGTCCGCGGCGGGCCGAACGGGTCGCGGGATGCGACGGCCTCGGCTTCGCCCCCGACGCCGGCCTCGGCGCCGGCCGGGGCGGGAACGCGGAGGTCAGGGAGCACAGATTCAGACATGACGGCTGCGGGGGCCTGAAGGTCGTGAACGCCCGCACCCTAACGCGGCCCGACGGCGGCGTCACGTCTGTTCAGGCATCGCCTCCAACGCCCGCCGCAGGGGGGCCGGGAAGCGGGCGACGTTTTCGGCGTACGTCGCCGCCAGCGGGACGTTCACGTAGTGCCCCGGGTCGAGGAACAGCGGCATGTCCGGCAGATCGTCGCCGACGGCCAAGGGCTGGATGTAAGCCACCGGCGGGTCGTCCGCGACGTAGGAGGCGAGCGTCAGGGGCGTGGCCGGGTTGAGCCGGTACTCGTCGCCCCACTCCGCGCCGATCTCCGCCGGCAAGCCGTCCGGGGCGGACGGGGTGGGCGGGTACAGATCGATCACCAACACGTGCACGCCGGCTTCGACCGCCGAGACGACTTTGCCGACGAACTGCGCCACGCTGGCCGGTCGATCCTTATTAGCGCGGGAAACGACTTCGACGAGTCCCACCAGGCGGCCGCCGTCGGCCCGCCGGACCGCCAGATACTTGCGCGGCGTCCGCGTGCGGGCGGCCCCGCGATATTCCCGCCGCTCGGCGACGGGCGGCGGGGCGGTCGCCACGGCCACCCCCCCGCCGGGAGGGACGTCGGCGGACTTGTCGTCGGCGGCCGGCGCGTGCAACGCGAGCAGGTCGGGGACGACCTCCCCCGTCTCCGACTCGATCATGGCGTAATACCCGTTCGGCATCGCCCCCGCATTCAGCGCGTCGTACAGCCGCGTCAGCCAAGCGTTATGGAATCCGCGGAAGGCGTCGGAGGACAGGCGGGTGAAGTCGTGGACGGGCATCGCAGCGGGCGGCGAGTGACGCGGGACCGCTATCATAACGGCGCCGCGGGCGAGCCGCGGGCGCGGCTCCGTCCCGGCCCGACCCGCAGCTCCGCCGGGGTATTGTAGGAGATCCGCTCCGGCCAGTCCGGCGGCGGGGGGACGGCGGCGGCGCGGGTGGCCGGGGCCGAGAGCAGCGCTTGCAGCGATCGGTCCCCGCCCGCCAGCCGGGCCCGCACGGCCGGCCGCAGAGCGACGTGATACAGCCCCGGGAACGGTTCCCAGCGGTCCGGCCGGAAGGCGACGGCGAGGCGCCCCGGCGTCGCGGCGGTTCGCAGGCGCTTCACCCAGTCCGCCGGCAGGTCGAACAGGTCGCAGCTCGCCGCCAGCGCCCACGCGGCCCCCTGCTCCGCGGCGTCGGCGAGGGCGGCGTCGAGGCCGGCCAACGGGCCGGCGTCCGGCACGGCGTCGGCGATCGTCCGCACTTTGAGGTCGTCGTACTGCCCCGCCGCCCGGGCCACCGCGGTCACGGAGGTCGCCCCGGCGGCTCTTAATTGTTCCGCCAGTCGCGTCAGCGCCGGCACGCCGTCGCGGTCCGCCGTCGCTTTATCGGAGCCGAACCGGCGGCTGCGGCCGCCGGCGAGCAGATAGGCGGGCGAGTTCGCGGGCGCGGTCACTCCGCCTCGCCCGCCGCTTCGCGGTCGGCCCGCTCCCGGGCGAACTGCACCTGGGCCCAGCTCCACGCGGCGACGGTCGCCGGGAAGCCGCGGGTGTTCATGCCCAATAAAATCGCCTGTTCGACCTCCTCCTCCGTGGCCCCCGCCGCCATCGCCCGCCGGACGTGGCTCCGCAGCGCCGACTCCAGCCCGGCGCCCAGCGAGATGCCGATTTTAATGAGGAACTTCGTTTTCGCGTCCAGCGGCCCGGCGGCGTCCACGGCGTCCGCCATCCGCTCGTGCTGGGCGGCGACCTCCGGGAACTTCGCCGCGAACGCCCGATAGGTGCCGGGCAGCTTCTTGCCTTCCGGACGATCGCCGGGCGGCGGCGGGATGCGGGGCGAATCGGGCACGGGACGATCTCCGAACGACGACGGGTCTTTGCAAGCGGTCTCCATACTAACCCGAAGCGTCAGCGAGGGCGTGCAGCGTCATCGCAGTGACGCCCGCCTCCGCTGTGCGATGGCCCTCGCTGACGCGTCGGGTTGGTGTTTGAAGAAGACCTGAACAGCGTCGCCGGCATTCAATAGACGTCCCGGCAGTACCGCTTCGACTTCTTCAAGTCCTGCACGAAGGCTTTCGCCGCGGCCTCCCCGCCGGCCCGGTCGGCGACGATGGCGTGCAGCGTGCGGTCCACGTCCACCGCCATCCGCTTCGCGTCCCCGCAGACGTACAGATAGGCCCCGTCGCGGAGCCAGTCGTACAACTCGTCCGCGGCCTCCAGCATGCGGTTCTGCACGTAGATTTTCTCCGCCTGATCGCGACTGAAGGCGGTGTCGAGCCGGTGCAGCACGCCGCGGTCGCGGAGGGCGGTTAATTCGTCGCGGTAGAGGAAGTCGGTTTCGCCCCGCTGATCGCCGAAGAACAGCCAGTTGCGGCCCGGCGCCTGCGTGACGGCCCGTTCTTCCAGGAAGGCCCGGAACGGGGCGATGCCGGTGCCCGGACCGACCATGATCGCCGGCGCCTGCGGGTCCGGGGGGACGGTAAAGCCGTGGGACTTCTGCACGAACACCCGCACCGTCTCCCCGACGCGCAGCCGGTCGGCGAGCATCGTGCTGGCCACGCCTTTCCGCTTCCGCGAGCCGCGTTCCCACTCCACCCGCCCCACCGTGAGGTGCACCTGCCCGGGGTGGGCCTTGGGGGAACTACTAATGGAATACAGCCGCGGTTGCAGCGGGCCGAGCGTTTGCAGGAACGCATCGAACCCGATTTTCGCCGACGGAACCGCCCGCAACACGTCCAGCACGTCCCAGCCGTCGATCGCGTCCGGGTCGTCCAGCGCCCGCTTGAGCAGCTCCGCGTCGGCCGGCTCGGCGCACCGCGGGACGAGGGCCTCCAACAATTCGTCCGTCACCTCCGCCAGGCAGACGCGTTCGATCAGGGCCTGCCGCAGCGAGCACGGGTCGCCGGTCGGCGGGGTGACGACGGCGATCGGATCCGCCCCGAGTTCCGCCAGCACCTCGTCCACCAGTTCGCCGCAGTTGGTCGGGTACAGACCGAGCGAATCGCCCACCTCGTAGGTCAGATCGCTGCCGGTCAGGTCGATCTCGACATGGGACGTGTATTTCGCGGAGCCCTCGCCGTTGAGGTTCCGCACCGCCAGCAGCGTGGCGGGGAACGGGTTGTCGCGGGTCCAGGTCGAACCGGCGTCGCCCGCCGCG
>NZ_JBINJD010000227.1:0-6337 GCF_043951915.1 Alienimonas sp. DA493
AGGCCCCGCGGGGCCTCGGCGTTACGGGAACGAACAGATCGTGGCGCGGTGCGGGTTACGCCGCAAACGTTTCGCCGTCGCTCACGCCTCGCGGTCGTAGCGGACGTTGACCTTGTCGCCGCGGAGGCCGCCGCGGGAGAGGGATTGAATCACCGCGTCGGCGGCTTGTTTGGGGACGTCGACGAGGCTGAAGCTCGACGTGATCGTGATCGCGCCGATGTCGCCGCCGTTCAGGTGCGTTTCGCCGGCGATGGCGCCGACGAGGTCGCCCGGACGCACGCCGGAGTCGCGGCCGGCGGAGACCCACAGGCGGGCGGCGTGCGGGGGCACCGGGCCGGGCGTCCGCGGGCCGCCCTTGCCCTTGAACTTGGGACCGCCGCCGGGGCCGCCGCTGAACTTCGGGCCGCCCTTGCCGCGGGGGCCGGACGGGCCGCCGGGGCCCTTGGAATGCGACGGCGGGGCGCCGAGGTCCTCAATCGGCTCGGTGCCGAAGGCCGTGCGGTGGGCCAGGGCGGCGGCCGCCAGGGCCAGCGTTTCCGGACCGAATTCCTTGTCCAACTCCGCCAGCACGGGGGCGAGCTGGTCGCGGAGCTTGGCGAACTCCTTCGAGGTCGCCGCGTCCTTCAGCGCCGCCCGGGTTTTCTTCAACCGGCCGGTGATCACGTCGTCGGCGGCGGGCAGGTCGGTGATCGCCACGTCCGCGTTGGCGGCCTTGGCGAACTGGTTCAATTTGAACCGCTCCTTGGGGTGCAGGAACGTGACGACCCGGCCGACGCGGCCGGCCCGACCGACGCGGCCGCAGCGGTGCACGAACGGCTCCGGCCCGTTGGGCAGGTCCGCGTGCACGACGTGCGTCAGTTCCGGCACGTCGAGCCCGCGGGCGGCGACGTCGGTGGCGACGACCACGTTCAACGTCCCGCCGCGGAGGCGTTCGACGACCTTGCTCCGCTGGTCCTGCGTGAGCCCGCCGTGCAGGGCCGCGGCCCGACGGCCGCAGCGGTTCAACTCGGTCGTGAGGTCGTCGGCGCCGCCGCGGGTCCGGCAGAAGATCAGCGTCGGGCCGGCGCCGTCCACTTCCAGAATGCGGTCGATCGCGGCGGCCTTCTCGTGCCGGCGGACGAAGTGGGCGCTGTGCACCACGCGGGCGTCCTCACCCTTCGCCGCCTGCGACTTGCCGATCTCGATGCGGACCGGGTTCGACAGGTGCTTGTCCGCGATCGCGTGGATCCGCGGCGGCAGCGTGGCGCTGACCAGCACGGTCTGCCGACCGGGCGGGGTGAAGTCGAGGACGGCCTCGATCTCCTCCTGGAAGCCCATATCGAGCATCTCGTCGGCCTCGTCCAGCACGCAGGCCAGGGAGCCGGAGAGGTCCAGGTTGCCCCGCTTGAGCAGGTCCAACGCCCGGCCGGGGGTGGCGACGACCACGTCCACGCCGCGGCGGAGGGCCGACAGCTGCGGGCCGAACGACTCGCCGCCGACGACGGTGAGGATGTTCACCCGCATCTCGCCGCGGTAGGCCCGGAAGGCCTCGGCGACCTGGGCGGCCAGTTCGCGGGTGGGGGCCATGCAGAAGATCGCCGGGCCGGGGCGTTCCTCCGGGGCGTCCGGAGCGGTCTCGGCGGCCCGCAGGCGGTCGAGCAGCGGGAGGGCGAAGGCGGCCGTTTTGCCGGTGCCGGTCGCCGCCTGCCCGAGCACGTCCCGCCCGGCGAGGATCGCGGGGATCACCTCCGCCTGTACGGGGGTCGGGGTCTCGTACCCCTTCGCCGCGAGGGCCTTCAGCAGCGAATCGGACAGCCCCAGCTTGGCGAAGCCGGACTTCGACGGTTCGGGTTTCGCTTCGGGCTTGGGCTCCGGCTGCGGCTCCGGCTTCTTCAGTTCGACCTTCTTCGGGGCGTCGGCCGCGTTCGGGGCGGTCTCGGCGGCGGGCGGCACGACGGCGGGGATCGGCGGTTCGCCGGCGCCGCAGGCGGGGGGGGCGTCGCCCAGCAGGGCGGCGGTTTCGAGGTGCGGCTCCGGCGGGGCCTCGTCTTCGACGACGACCTCGGCGGCGCCGTCCGCCGCCTCGGCGACTTCCTCGTCGGCGGGCAGGTCGTCGGCGGACGCCTCGGCCGGTTGGGCGTCGACGTGTTCGGGGCGGACGGATACGGGGGCGTCGTCGTCGGCTTGGGACGGCGGCGCGGCGGAGAGCAGGGCGGTATTCATGGCAGACCGGGGGCGTAATTCTTTGGAAAAGCGATCGAAAAGTGCGCGCGGTGCGGGTGTGCCGGCCGCGCGCGGGTTCGATCCGCGATTCGCCGAAGTGCCCGCCAGTCCCGTAATCGTCGGCCGGGGCGCATCCCGGAGCCGATCGGATCAGACGGCCTCACGCCGGAGGGAACTCCGGGGCCGGAGAGGTTCGCCAAATGGAGAACGTGCCGGCGGCCGTCGGGGGGTGCCCCGTCCGCGTTCGTCCCGGTGTCTCTCCCATCGCCTCCCTCGATCGTCCGAAACGGACGGTGCGAGGGGCGAAGCAGGCAGAACCCGGGCCGGAGCGGGGCAAGAGCGAGCCGGAGTGTACCCGCGTGCGGCCGGCTCGGCTAGTGGCTGGGCCGTCGCCAAGCGGCGCCGCGGGCTGGCCAGCGGTCCCGGGGCGCCGAAGATCGATCGGTTCCCGCCCCGACCCGCCCCCGTTCCGCCGCCCCCGATGCCGCTCCGCTCGCCGTCGTTCCGCTCGCCGTCGTTCCGTTCGCCGTCGGTGGTCGGGCTGTGCGGCGCGCTGTTGTGCCTGGCGGCGATCCCGGTCCGTGCGGGCGAGGCGGTCGTCGGGCCGATTCCGGAGGGGGTGAAGCTCGATTCCTTCTATCGAAAGCACGTCGACGCCGGCGGCGTGCCGGTGGTCGGGTCGGAGCGGGTCTCCGACGCGGCGCTGATCGCCGCCGCCGCCGTCGTGGAGCGCATGTTGAGCGCGCGACCGCCGTTGCGGGCGGCGCTGGCCGCGCGCGGGGCCCGGCTGGCGCTGATCGGCCGGGACGAGGCGACGACCGACCTGCCCGAGTACGAGGGCCTGCGACGCCGCAAAGCCTACTGGGATCGGCGGGCCCGCGGCTTCGGCGGCACGCCCGCCCAACCGATGACCAGCGCCGGCGAGGAGAACGTGCTCGGCCTGCCCGCCGACCGCTACCGCGGCGAGAGCGTCCTGATCCACGAATTCGCCCACGCCGTGCACCACATCGGCCTGACCGAACTCGACGAGGGCTTCGACGACCGCCTGCAAACCGCCTTCGACGCGGCGATCGAGGCCGGGCGGTGGGCGGAGACCTACGCCGCGACGAACCCCTCCGAATACTTCGCCGAGGGCGTGCAGTGCTACTTCGACTGCAACGCGGCCGCGGACCCGCCGAACGGCGTGCACAACGCGATCCGCACCCGCGAACAGCTGCGGGACTACGACCCGGCCCTGTACGAACTGATCGACGAAGCGTTCGGCCGAAACCGCTGGCGGTGGACGCCCCCCGGCGCCCACCGCCAGGCCTGGGAGGACCGCGAACGGGACGACCGGGACGCGGCGGAATAGGACCGCCGCCGGTCAAAGCCCCGGGAAAGCCCGCTCAGGCGGCCCGCCGCACGGGGCGGCCGGCGTCAGGAGGGTTCAGCACGTCGGCCGTGTCGGCCGTGTCGGCCGTGTCGGCCGTGTCGGGCCGTTCGGCGGTCGGCGTGCCGGGGTCGGCGTCGCCGTGGGCGATCACGCCGGCCCGGGACTCCTGCCGGGCGATCGCCGTTTCGACCCGCCGGCGCCAGGCGGTCAGTTCCTCCCGGTCGGCGTCGCGGGGCAGGAGCAGCGGCGGGCCGGCGCAGAAGACGACGCGGCTGAACGGCTTGGGCAGCACGAGCACGGACCAGCCGCCCTTCAGCGTCCACGCCGACGGGCAGGCGACCGCCATCGGCACGATCGGGCGGCCGGTGCGGCTGGCCAGGAACAGCACGCCCGGCTTGAGTTCCCGCCGCGGGCCGCGGGGGCCGTCGGGGGTGATGCCCACGTTCAGCGTCGCGCACTCGTCCAGAATCTGCCGGACCGCCGCGGCCCCGCCGCGGCTGGTCGACCCGCGAACGGTCTTCAGCCCGACGGCGGTCATCGCGTCGGCCAGATAGCCGCCGTCGCGGTGCTGCGAGATCAACCCGGCTCCGGCGGCGTGCGGCCGGGCGAAGACCGACGGCACGATCCACTCGTGCCAGAAGGGGTAGAACCCGTAGGTCCGCGGCTCCGCCGGTTCCTTCGGCATCCCCCGCAGCCGCCCGCTGACGCCCGGCCGGCCCGGTTCGCCGAGGCGGCCGACGAACGGGCTGGTGCCCGGTTCGCAGTACGCCTCGACCCGGCAGGTGCGCAGCCAGACGGTCAGCAGACGGGCCGCGAAGCCGGCCAACAGACGGTTGAGGGTTTTGTTGCGGATCTTCATCGCCGACCGCCAGGGGGAGGGGCCCGTGTGATCGCACAAACCGGCCCGCAGGCGAAGAAGAATTGTCGGCCGACGGCCTGCGGGTCAGGCGTCGTTGGGATCGTAGGGCTCGTCGCCGGCCGGGGGGGCTTCGGCGGTGGGGTCGTCGGACGGCGGGACGTACCCGTCTTCCACCCCGCCGCCGCACCCCGCCAGCGGGAGGGCCAATCCCAGCAGGGCGAACGCGGTCAGCGCCGCGGAAAGGCGGGACGCCGACGGGACGTGCGGGGCGGGGGAGCGACGATTGAGCATGAGCGGATCAAATTGCGGGGACGGCGGGGGCGCCGCGGGGCCGCGCCGAACCTGCGCGGCTCGACCCGGCGCCTCGACCGAGGGATACCCGGGGACGCGCTCCGCCGCCACCGGGCGAACCCCGGCCCGGGCCGACGGGGCCTCTGCCGGCCAAGGAAATTCCCGCGCGGCGGTTGACGTGGGGCAGTTCTTGCGTAGATGCCGAATGACGCCTAGCATCGAAATCTTCTGGTCCGTTTTTTCGCAGGCGGCGCTCCTCTCGCGTTCGCGGACGCCGGGGCGTTTCGAGTTCTCACGACTCCCCCGCTCTTCCTCCTTTTCGCCCTCCTGAGGCCCAAGATGTTCGTCCCTCTTCGCTGCGCCGCGCCGGTCCGGCGCCGGTCCGGCTTCACGCTGATCGAACTGCTGGTGGTGATCGCGATCATCGCGATCCTCGTGTCCCTGCTGCTGCCGGCCGTGCAGCAGGCGCGTGAGGCCGCCCGCCGGAGTCAGTGCCAGAACAACCTCAAGCAGTTGGGGCTGGCCATGCACAACTACCACAGCACGTTCAAGGTGTTCCCGGCGGCGTCCGGCGGGACGCAGGGGCCCGGGGGGAACGGCGGACAGCTCAGTTTTCTGCCCCCGCTGACGCCGTACCTGGACCAGACGGCGCTGTGGAACCAGCTGAGCAACCCGCTGGACACGAACGGCGACGGGACGCCCGAGTTCCCCGCGTTCGGCGCCGCCACGGACAACTCCGGCTATCCGCCCTGGACCTATCAGATCGCCACCCTGATCTGCCCCTCCGACGGCACGCCGATCGCGGCCAATGCGGACACCAACTACGGCCTGAACTTCGGCGACAACGGCCTGCACGCCGACAGCGACCCGTTTAAAGCCCGCGTCCGCGGCCGCGGCATGGGCATCGCGGCCTGGGGGACCGGCTCCAATACCGTGATGCAGAACCTCGGCCTGAAGGACGCCCGCGACGGCACGGTCAACACCCTGCTGATCGGCGAGTGCGGCCGCACCCTCGACCACAATTCGTTCATCGGGGCCTGCGCCATTGTGGACTTGCAGTGGAGCGGGCCGGAGTCCGACAGCACTTACGCCTGCTTCAACAACCCCTATACGGTGTGCGTGGGCGCGGTCGAGGATCCGAACAACCCCGGCTTCTACAAGCCCGGCCTGGCGCGGCCCACCAGCGACGGGAAACGCACGGAGGTCCGCGGCAAAGCCTGGGCCGACCACAGCGCGGAGTACTCCGCCGGGTTCCACACGATCAGCCCGCCCAACGGCCCCTCCTGCGTGCGGGACGTGTCCCCCAACCACGGCAACCGGCAGGGCAAGGGCATCCTCGCCCCCAGCAGCTACCACACCGGCGGAGCCCAGTTCTGCATGGTCGACGGCAGCGTGACGTTCATCTCCGAAACGATCGACACCGGCGCCCTGAAGGACGACGCGGAGAACGTCGTCACCGGCAAGAGCCCCTACGGCGTGTGGGGCGGCCTCGGCAGCCGCTCCGGCGGCGAACCGGCCGGCGAGTTCTGAGCCGCCGCCCGCCTCACCGCGACCCGTCCGCCGCCCGCCCCGGGGCCTCCCGGGGCGGGCGGTTTTTCGGTCCGGAGCCCGAA
>NZ_JBINJD010000228.1:0-6238 GCF_043951915.1 Alienimonas sp. DA493
GCCCCCCCGGCGGACGCCGGACCCCTCGTCGCCTATCGTTCGCCCCGCTTGCGCTTCGGGCGCACTGGGCGATGAACTAAACCCCAGCGGTGGAGCGATCCCCCGACCGCCTGCCGACCGTTCTCGACGCCGCCTTCTGGCCGACGCTCGTCGTCGCCGGCGCCCTGTTCGCCCTCGCCGCGCTGGCCCCCGGGGCGGCGGAGTGGAAAGCCGTCCGGCAGCGCCTCGCCGTGGCCGACGCCGACGCCGCGGCCCTGCGGGCGGAGATTGAGGGCCTGAACCGCGTCGCCACTGCCCTGCGGACCGACCCCGCCTTCGCCGCGGAGGTGGCCCGGTTGGACCTCGGTCTGGTCCGGGAGGGGGCCGACCGGCTGGCGGTCCCGGCGGCCCCGCCGCCGTTCGCCCTCGACCCGCCGCCGACCCCGCCGGCGGAGCGTTGGCCGCTGATCGACGCGGTCGCCGCGAACCGCCGCCTGCGGGTGACGCTCGCCGGCGTCTCGGCCGTGCTGGCCGCGATTGCATTCACCCTCTGCCAGCCGGCCGCCGCCGGCGTGGTGCGGCGGGCGTTCTGGCTGCCGGGGCTGCTGTGGCGCACCGTCGCCGCCCGCTATCGTGCGGCCCCCTGACGGTCCCCCGCTTCTCCCTGCGCCCCCGCCGATGTCCGCCGCCCTGCTGCTCGCCCTCTGCTGCGCCACGCCGGTCGAGGGGAGCGCGCCGGACTGGAACGCCCGGCTGGCCCCGATCGACCGCATCGTCGCGGAGGGGATCGAGGACGGCGAGATGCCCGGCTGCGTCGTGCTGGTCGGTCGCCGGAACGGCGTCGTCTGGCGGAAGGCCTACGGCGACCGGGCCGTCGAGCCGGAGCGGGAGCCGATGACGCTCGACACCCGATTCGATCTCGCCTCGCTGACGAAGCCGGTCGTGACCGCCTTCTGCGTGCATCACCTCGCGGAGCGGGGCGAACTGGACCTGAACGCCCCCGTGGCCGACCGCCTGCCGGCCTTCGGGATGCACGGGAAGGACGCGATCACGCCGGCCCACCTGCTCACCCACACCGGCGGCCTGATTGCGGACAACGCCCTCTCCGACTACCGCGACGGTCCCGAGGCGGCGTGGCGGGCGATCTGCGAGCTGAAACCGCTCGCGGCGCCGGGGGAGCGGTTCGTCTACTCCGACGTCGGCTTCATCACGCTGGGGAAGTTGGCGGAGGAGGTCTCCGGCCATTCGCTGGACGAGTACGCCGCCGCCTGCCTGTTCGAGCCGCTGGGGATGAGCCGGACCGGTTACAACCCGCCGGCGGCCGTCCGCGGGGAGATCGCCCCCACGGAGCGGCAGGGCGACGACTGGCGGCGGGGCCGGGTGCACGACCCGCGGGCCGCCGCCCTCGGCGGCGTCGCCGGGCACGCCGGGCTGTTTTCGACCGCCGACGATCTCGGCCGCTTCGCCCGGATGCTGTTGGGGGAAGGGAAGTTGGACGAACCCGGCTCCTCTCGCCTGCTGACGCCGGAGACGGTCCGGGCGATGACGGCGCCGCGGACCGTGCCCCGGGGCCTGCGGACGCGGGGGTGGGATAACCGCAGCCCCTACAGTTCCAACCGCGGCGATCTGTTCTCAGACGCCGCCTTCGGCCACGGCGGATTCACGGGGACGGCCCTCTGGATCGACCCGGAGCGGGACCTGTTCGTCGTCTTTCTCTCCAGCCGCCTGCACCCGGACGGTCGCGGTGCGGTCAATCGGCTGATCGGGCGGATCAACACCGTCGCCGCCGCGGCGGTGCTCTGCGACGTCGAGCTTTGAGGGCGCCGGCTCCCCGCCGGTGTGGAGGAGCAGGCTGGCGACCATCGCCAGCAGCACGCTGGCGGCGAAGGCCCACAGGGCCCACCCGGCGACGACCTGCGTGTTCCCCGGCAGCCCCTTGACGGCGACGACGATTAGGCCGATCACCATGACGTCCAGCATGCTGAATTTGCCGACGTGATGGGCCAGCCAGCCGGCCCACCCGTGCCGGGCGTCGGCGCTGGCGTGGGCCGCGGTCCAGGCGAGGATCGCCAGCTTGGCCGTCGGAAAGGCCACGCTGAAGGCGAACAGCAACCCGGCCAGCCCCTCGGCCCCGTGGTTCCACATCCGCTCGATGCCCGTCAGCACGCTGAACGTGCTGACCTTCAGCACCCGCGGTTCGAGGATCTGAATCCACCCGTGCCAGTCCCCCCCGTGCGGGATGACGGTCATACACGGCCCCGTCAGCCCGAGCCCCAACGTCACCGCCGCCGCCGCGACGAGCGTCAGGATCAACGTGCGACGGGCGGCGGACATGAGACGGAGCCTGCGGGGGAGCCGGTCCGGCGGGGCGAACGACGGCGGACGTCGCCCGGATCAGACCGTGAGTTCGACGACGTTGGCGGGCACTTTCTTGGACTGCACGTCCCGCGCCCGGTCGTCGTCGGCGAGGTCGCTGTGGCAGGCGGCTTTGTGGCCTTCGGTGGCGCCGACGGCGGACTTCGTCTTGCCGGCCAGCTTGTGGATCTGGTCCGGGGAGAGGTGGCCGCGGGCCTCCAGGATCGCGCGCTGCTCCGCGTTCAACGCGGGGCTCTTCAAGACTTTCTCCCGGGCGAAGCCGTCGGCCTTGCCGCTGGCGAACTCCTGGATCTCCTTGCTGATCCGCACGCTGCACCAGTCGTGGCCGCACATGGCGCAGAAGTCCGTGTCCACGTCGAGGTCCTCGTCGTGGTAGGCCCGGGCGAGGTCCGGGTCGAAGCTCAGTTCGAAGTGCTTCTCCCAGTTCAACGCCGCCCGGGCGCGGGTCAGGTCGTCGTCCCGGTCGCGGGTGCCGGGGATGCCGAGGGCCACGTCGGCGGCGTGGGCGGCGATTTTATAGGCCACGCAGCCCTGCTTCACGTCGTCCTTCTTGGGCAGGCCGAGGTGCTCCTTGGGCGTCACGTAGCAGAGCATGCTGGCCCCGTGGTAGGCCATGCTCGTGGCGCCGATGCAGCTCGTGATGTGGTCGTAGCCCGGGAAGATGTCCGTCACCAGGGGACCGAGCACGTAGAACGGCGCCCCGTGGCAGAGCCGGCGCTGGATCTTGGCGTTGTATTCGATCTGGTCGAACGGCACGTGGCCGGGGCCCTCGATCATCACCTGCACGCCCTTGCGCCAGGCGCGCTCGGTGAGTTCGCCGAGGGTGGACAGTTCCGCCAATTGGGCGGCGTCGGTGGCGTCGGCGAGGCCGCCGGGGCGGAGGCCGTCGCCGATGCTGAAGGTCACGTCGCGGTCGTGCAGCACGTCGCAGATCGCCTCCCAATGCTCGTACATCGGGTTCTCGGCCTTGTGGACCAGCATCCACTTCGCCAGCAGGCTGCCGCCGCGGGAGACGATGCCGATCAGCCGGTCCTTGACGAGGTCGATATGCGCCCGCCGCACGCCGGCGTGGACGGTCATATAATCGACGCCCTGCTCCGCTTGGTGGCGGAGGGTGTCGAGGATCACCTCGATGTTCAAATCCTCCAGCTTCTTGCCGATGATCATCGAATAAATCGGCACGGTGCCGATCGGCACCGTGGAGGCTTTGAGGATCGCCTCGCGGCAGGCGTCGAGGTCGCCGCCGGTGGAGAGGTCCATGACCGTGTCGGCCCCCCACTTCTCGGCCCACCGCAGCTTTTCGACCTCCTCGTCGGTGCCGCTGGAGACCGGCGAGGCCCCCATATTCGCGTTCACCTTCGTCAGGCTGGCCCGCCCGATCGCCATCGGGTCGAGGTTGTATTCGAGGTGCTTCGTGTTGGCCGGAATGACCATCCGGCCGGCGGCGACCTCGTCGCGGACCTGCTCGGCAGAAAGGTGCGGCTCGCGTTCGGCGACGCGGCTCATCTGCGGAGTGACGATCCCCAGACGGGCCGATTCGAGCTGGGTGACCGGCGAGAAGCCGGCCGGGTAGGTGACGGTGAGGAACGAGCCGTCCGCCTGCGCGAACTCGACGGTCTCGCAGCCGTCCCTCCCGCCGTCCGCCGTCCGCCGTCCGCCTTCGACCGTCCAGCCGTCGGGGAGGAAGTCCCAGGCGGTTTTGTCGCTGGGTTGCGGCATCCCCGGGGCGTCCGGGGAGGAGAAGGTCAGCCGGCCGGCGGCGCCGGGGGCGAGCTGGGGACGGTTGGCGAACGTGCCGGGGGTGGTGCCGGCCGGGGCGGAGGCGGGGTCTCCGCCGACGGCGGGGAGCGGGACGAACGACATGGACGGGGCCGGCGATTACGGGCGGAGCGAAGCGGACGGATCCCCATCCTACGGCACCTGCCGTCGTTCGGCGACGCCGCCCCAAGGCGTCCGCCGTCGGCCGCGTCGCGTGGACGCTCGCCGTGATCGCGGGAGGCGTCGACTCGCTCTGCGAGGACCGGGTCCGAAGCGTCCGAAGACACGTGGCGGGAACCGGCCTTGGCCGATGCCCGCCGCTCGCGGCTCGTTGGAGAGACGACCTACCTCCGAAGCGCCGCGGGCACGGCCCGCCAGAGCCCAGAGGTGCAACTGGAGGACTGGGGAGCTGAGTCGCCCCCCCGGGCTTTTCGGGCGACGGGGGAAGGGGCTCCCGATCGCAAGAAAAGAGGGGGGATTGCTCCGGGTTCTCCCGTCCGGCGGGGGGCGAACGACCGTCTGGGGGTTTGCTGCCTGTTCGGCGGGCGGCTTCAGGGCCGACGACTTCGATTGCCGGTTCGGCGTGGGAGGCCGAGGGGTTCGGCGGCTTCCTGGTCCCCTCTTGCCGACTCAGAGCGTCGTCTCGTAACGCGGAGCGGACTCCCGCGACGGACCGGCCCCTCCGAAGACGCTCAGGGATCCGCTGGCAAAGCGAATCCCTAGGCGCCTCCGTCCGCAGCGGATCCTTCAAAGGCGGTGGAGCTACTTTCGGAGCGTCTCCGACTCGCCGCCGCCGCCTTCGTTGAGAGGCGTCAAGGGTTGGGGCCCCTCGCCTCGTTCCGGAATGCTGCCCGGTTCAGGCAGCGACGCTTCGGTCTCCCCGCAGCCAAGGCAGAGCGTGGCGAACAGCAGGCACGAGGCCAGCGGGACATAAAACAGAGGAGTTTTTCTTCGGTCGGAGAGCATGCGCATGAGGACCTGTCGAGGGTGACGCCGGAAAAATTGGACGCGGTGAGAGCGATCGCCTCCCAGGGCGATCGAGGGACAGAGTTCGTGCGAGCCCCGATCCGAGGATCCGGGCCACGCGACGATCAGAAGGCGTTGTTCTCCAGCACGTCTCCGTCCGCCATCCCGGAGAGGTCGATGTACACCAGATAGTCCGTGGTATCCGCGATCGACTGAACGGAGCCGTCGCCCATCACGAATTGGGTCACGCCGGAGTGATCGCTCTGGAACCGCAGGCTCGATTCCGGATCACGGCAGGCGCCGCCGGTAAAGTCCAGCGCGAACGGGAGGTCCCAGTCCGCTTGATTCTGGTTGTAGATCTCCGTTCCCGCGTGAGAGCGAAGTCCGCAGTAGCTGTAGAGCGGCCCCGCCTTGATCCACTCGAACTTCTGGTTCCACGGGCCCCCGCCGTAAACGCCGTCGACCAGCGTCCCGGAATTCTCGCCGAACATCAGCGTGTTCGTCAGACCGTCTTTCACGCTGCCGAAGGTGACCTTCTCACGCCGATTGAACATGCCGGCATGCCGGTCCGCGTTGGAAATGTTCACCTTCCCGTAGAAACCGGCCATCGACAGGTACGTGGTGCGTCCGAAGGCCTGGAACGCCGGGGAACCGCTGACATCGTACGCGCTGAATCTGCGGGAAGCCCCGCTGCCCGTGTTGTACGTGTTGTAAATCGTCAGCCACATATTGACCGGCGGGTTGCTCTGGGCTGACGGGCAAACGAGCGTGGGAATCTTTGCATACGCGGTGGTCCAAGTGTCGTAGGTCGTGTCGTCGTCGTCGTCGTAAGACCACCACGCCGTCGCGCCCCGGGTCCCGCCGTAGTTGCCGGGCACCGGCCCCGAGGTGTTGTCGGGGGTTAGGTGGACGTTCGTGGCGTCGTCGTGAACGCCCTGATCGATTGCGGGGAGGTCAAGGAACGGGAGCAGGTACGGGAACGTTCCGGTGCAGATCCCGCTGGTATCGCCGTAGGCCGAACTCGCGTCGTAGCCTTCGGTCGTCATCCAGCCGGGCGGCGCCTTGCCGTAGGTGCTTTCGAAGTTATGGACGGCCAGTCCGATCTGCTTGAGATTGTTCTGGCACTGACTTTTGCGGGCGGCCTCGCGGGCCTGCTGGA
>NZ_JBINJD010000229.1:0-6236 GCF_043951915.1 Alienimonas sp. DA493
TACACGCCGAAGCACGGCAGCTGGCTGAACATGGCCGAGACGGAGTTGAGCGTGCTGGCCCGCCAGTGCCTGGACCGCCGCATCCCCGACGCCGCGGCCCTCGCCCGGGAGGCCGCCGCTTGGCAGCGTAACCGGAACGCCGCGCAGGTCGGCGTGCGGTGGCAATTCACGACCGCCGACGCCCGTGTTAAACTCCGCTCGCTATACCCGACGATCGAGCTGCAATGAACCACTAGGCCGTTGTTGTGGGCGAAGCGGCCATCGGCGCGGGCATTGAGGCCGAGTACGTCGGGCGGAGGGCCGTCGAAGCGTCAGTGACGTTCGCCGGCGAGCGGGCGTCAGCGGTCGGGGAGGCTTTGCGCCTGTCGGCGGTAGGCGCCGGGGGTGAGGCCGGTCTCCCGTTTAAAAACCGCCCCCAGCCGCTCCTGATATTCGTAACCGGCGAGCGGGCTGATCTGTTCGAGAGTCATCGTCGTCTCTGTGAGGAGTTGTTTCACGCGGGCGACCTGGGCGGCGGTGATCTCCTGGTGAGGCGAGCGGCCAAGCTGCGCCCGGAACCGTCGTTCAAGTTGGCGACGGGACAGCGTGGAGAACGCGGCGACGTCGTTTACGTTGATGCCGTCGCAGGCGTGGTCGCGAATGTAGCGGCACACGCGAGCCAGTTCCCGATCGTCGACGGCCGCGACCTGGGTGGAGAGACGCTCCACGACGGTCTGGGGCGGGACGTACTGGACGGGGGGCGAGCCGGACCGGGCGGGCGCGGCGCCGCCCGGTCCGTTCATCAACTCGTGGAGCGTTTCCGCGGCCCGGAAGCCGACGCCCTCCGCGTCGGGCCGCACGCTGGAGAGCGGCGGGTCGCACAGCGGGCAGATCACGTCGTCGTCGTCCACCCCCACCACGCCGAGGTCGTCGGGGACCGCGATCTCCGCCGCGGCGCAGGCGTTGAGAACCTGTTGGCCGCGGACGTCGTTGCAGGCGAACAGCCCCGTCGGCGGCTTCAGCGACCGGAGCCAGTGCGAGAGCGGTTCCAGGTCGAACAGCCCGGACTGCTCTACGGCGGCGACCGACTCCGCCGGCTCACTGGGCATGAGGTAGACCGAGAGCGGGACGCCGGCCTCCTCGGCCAGCGCCCGGAACCGCCGCAGACGGGCTTCCGAAAAGTGGGCGTGCTCGTACCCGCAGAACGCGAGGCGCCGGAAACCCCGGTCCCGCAGGTGCTCGAACGCCAAGCGGGCGACGGCGTCGTCGTCCGTCTCGACCTGCGGCACCCCGGGGTGGGCGAACCGGCACCACACGTCGACCAGCGGCACGCCCAACTCGCGGAGCGGCCCGATCGTGTGCTGCGACACGCGGGCGATCACCCCGTTGATCGCCGGCCCCCGCAGCCAGGGGGGCAACTCGGCGTCGAGCGTCATTTCGTGGTGGATCAGCGCCCAGTTGGTCCGCGTCCGGGCGAACAGCGCGGCGCCGCGGAGCAGGTCCCGGCCGTACGATCGAGAGGATTCAACGAACAGCGCGACCCGGGGGCGGGGCTTCATCGGACGCTCCGGGCGTGTCGCAAATCGTTCAGGACGCGTCGCATTCTATCCTTAACCCGGACCCGTCAACGGTTACTGTTGTATTCTCCCCTCGGCCTCGATCCGCGAGCGTCGACCGCCCCCTTCCCCTCTCGAAGGCCCGCCAGTGTCGCTGACCGCCCGCTCGCTCTGCCTCGCCACGATCGCGGCCTCGTTCGGCGCCCTCGCCCCGGGCGCCGGCGCCGCGGATGGCGAGGTCGACGGCGCGCCGACGGCGGAGCAGCTCGAATTCTTCGAGAGGGAGGTCCGCCCGCTGCTGGCGGAGCGGTGCTACTCCTGCCACAGCGCGGGAGCGGAGTCACTGAAGGCGGGGCTGTCCGTGGACAGCCGGGCGGGGCTGCTGGCCGGGGGCGACTCCGGCCCGGCCCTGGCGCCGGGCGATACGGAAGCCAGTTTGCTGATCGAGGCGGTGCGGTACGAGTCGTACGCCTACGACATGCCGCCCTCCGGCAAGCTGCCGGACGACGAGATCGCCGCGCTGGAGCGTTGGGTGGCGATGGGGGCTCCCTGGCCGGAGGAGGCGGCCCCGTCCGCCGAGGCCGCCCGCCCCCAGTTCGACCTGGAGGCCCGCCGGGCGGAACACTGGGCCTGGCAGCCGGTCGCCGCCCCCGAGCCGCCCGCCGTGGCCGACGAGGCCTGGCCGCGGGCCGACCTGGACCGGTTCGTGCTGGCGAAGCTGGAGGCGGCGGGGCTGGCCCCGGCGGCGGACGCGGACCGCGAGACGCTGCTGCGGCGGCTGGCCTTCGACCTGACGGGGCTGCCGCCCACGCCGGAGCAGCGGGAGGCGTTCCTCGCGGACGATTCGCCGGCGGCCGTGGAAAGGCTAGTGGACGAGCTGTTGGCCTCCCCGCACTTCGGCGAACGCTGGGGGCGCCATTGGCTCGATTTGGTCCGCTACGCGGAGTCTCGCGGGCAGCAGAACGACAGCGACGCCCCCAACGCCTATCAGTATCGCGATTATATTATCCGGGCCTTCAACGCGGACGTCCCGCACGATCAGCTTGTGCGGGAACATCTCGCCGGCGATCTGCTGGAGGAGCCGCGACTCAATCCGGACGACGGCTTCAACGAATCAATTCTCGGCACCGGGTTCTGGTTCCTGGGGGACTGGGTGCATTCGCCGGTCGACATCCTGGGGGACGAGGCGGACCGGTTCGACAATATGATCGACGTCACCTCGAAAACCTTTCTGGGAATGACGGTTTCCTGCGCGCGGTGCCACGACCATAAATTCGACGCCATCTCCACGGCGGACTACTACGCGATCGCCGGATTCTTACAGGGCAGCGACTATCGGCAGGTGCGGTTCGAAACGCTGGAACACAACGGCCGGGTGGCTGAACAATTGGCCGGGGTGGAGGCGGACTTTCGGTCCCGCCTGTCGAACCTGCTCGCGGATCGCGGACCCGTCCCGCCGCGTTCGCGGCCGTGGGGTGCCGCCCTCCGGGAGAAGATTCTCGTCGACTACGCCGCCCTGCCGGCCGGCGAGTACCGTCAGAACGGGTACCTGTTCGGGAGCCGGCCGGTTCGGGCGGGCGAGCCGTACTGGACGGCGGTCGACGGGGAGCCGGAACTGCGGGTCGCCATGACCGACGCGGCGATCAGCGATCCGATCTGGAACGGATTGGAGTCGATTTCGGAGCCGGCGACGCGGAATCAGGACAAGCTCCGGCCCCTGCCGCGCGCCGGGCGGACGCTGCGTACGCCGACGTTCGAGTTGACGGACGGGATGGTTTCCTGCCGCGTCCGCGGGGCCGGGCACGTGGTGGCCTGCGTCGACTCCCACCGGATGGTCGCCGGCCCGCTGCACGCGGAGACCATTCAGAAGATCAAACCGAACGACGACTGGACCGTCCTCAATCTGAAGCGATACGTCGGCCACCGCCTGCACCTGGAATTTACGCCGGCCGAGGGCGAACGGTTGGAGGTCTCGCTGGTCGCCCAAGGGCTCTCCCCCCAACAGCGGGCGAGGCTCGACCGGGAGGCGATCCAGGCGGAAGAATTCGCCGCCGAGGCCGAGCGATTCCTCGAAGAAGAGGCCGCCGACCTGGTGCAGGCGTGGGCCGACGAACGCGACGGCCTGCGGGAGCAGATCCGCTTCCGGTCGCGGCTCGCGATCGCGGCGATGGACGGGACCGGCGAGGACCAGGCGATCTACATCCGCGGGAACTCGTCGAACCCCGGCGAAATCGTTCCGCGGCGGTTCCTCTCGGCGATCGCCGGCGAGGAGCCGATGGAGATCGAATCCGGCAGCGGGCGCTTGGAGCTCGCCGAAGCGATCAACGACCCGGACAACCCGCTGACCCCCCGCGTCGCCGTCAACCGGATCTGGCACTACCTGATGGGCCGCGGCATCGTGCCCACGCCGGACGACTTCGGCGTGCTCGGCCAGCGGCCGACCCACCCGGAGTTGCTGGACCACCTGGCGACCCAGTTCCTCCGCGACGGCCGCAGCGTCAAGCAGACGATCCGCCGGATCGTGCTGTCGCGGACCTACCAAATGGGCAGCCGCCCCGACCCGGAGGCGGTCGCGGCCGATCCGACGAACGAACTGTGGCACCACCGGCCGCCCAAGCGGCTGGAGGGCGAGGCGATCCGCGATGCGCTGCTGGCGCTGTCCGGGCGGCTCGACCCCTCCCTGTACGGTCGGTCGGTCCCGATCCACCTGACGGCGTTTATGGACGGCCGCGGCCGTCCGCGCAAGAGCGGTCCGCTGGACGGGGCGGGGCGGCGCTCCGTCTACGTGGCGGTGCGGCGGAACTTCCTGTCGCCGTTCATGCTGGCCTTCGACACCCCCGCTCCCTCCAGCACGATGGGGCGTCGCAACGTCTCCAACGTGCCCGCCCAGGCGTTGATTCTGCTCAACGACCCGTTCGTGGCGGAGCAGGCGCAGGGCTGGGCCGCTCGGGCTCTGAAAGCCGCGCCCTCGACCCGGGAGCGAATCGGGTGGCTTTACGAATCCGCATTCGCTCGTCGCCCGTCGGCTCCGGAAGTTGCCGTCGCGGAGCAGTTCTTAAAAAATCAGGCGGACGAGCGGGGCCTGGCCGAGGGCGACGAGGAGCTGTGGGCCGACCTGGCGCACGCGTTGATCAACACCAAAGAATTTATTTTTCTGCGATGAACGCCCCCTACCTCTACCCCTGCGAACGCGCGTCGGCCGTCGGGCGGCCGTCGTCGGCCCCGACCTCCCGGCGGGAGATGCTGCGGCGTTGCGCCAGCGGCTTCGGCACCGTCGCGCTGGCCGGGCTGCAGTCCGACCCCGCCTTCGGGTTCGCGGACGCCCGCCCGGCCCCGACCGACCTCGGCAGGGCCGGCCACGGGCCGCACCACACGCCGAAGGCGAAGAACGTCATCTTCCTGTACATGGACGGCGGCCCGTCGCAGGTCGACACCTTCGACCCCAAGCCGGCGCTGACGAAACACGACGGGAAGGACCCGGCGTCGCTGTTCCAGGTCGAGCCCACGCAGTTCGACAACAACGGGACGGTGCTCGCCAGCCCGTGGAAGTTCCGGCAGTACGGCGAGTCCGGCCTGCCGGTCAGCGACCTGTTCCCGCACGTCGCCACTTGCGCCGACGAGCTGGCGGTGATCCGCTCCATGACCTCGGAGTTCCCGGAGCACACCTTCGCCAACTATTTCCTGCACACCGGCAGCGGGTTGCAGGGGCGGCCGAGCATGGGGGCCTGGGTCAACTACGGGCTCGGCAGCGAGGCTCGGGATCTGCCCGGGTTCGTGGTGATCAACGGCGGGCTGATCCCGCCCGGCGGGCTGGACTGCTTCGGCAGCGGCTTCCTGCCGGCCAGCTATCAGGGCTCGATCTTCAAGCCGTCCGGCAGCGGCGTGGCGAACGTGAAACCGCTCGAACCGTCCGCCCGTCGGCAGCGGGACAAGCTGGATCTGATCGGGAGGCTCGACGGGTTCGCCGCCGACCGGTACGGCGCGCACGACAGCCTGGAATCCGCGATCAAGAACTACGAACTGGCCTACGCGATGCAGATGGCGGTGCCGGACGTGATGTCCGTCGGCGACGAGTCCGCCTCGACCCGCGCCGAATACGGGCTGGACGCGGAGTACAAGCCGACCCAAATCTACGGGGCCCAGTGCCTCATCGCCCGCCGCATGGTGGAGCGGGGCGTGCGGTTCGTCGAACTGACCTGTCCGCAGGTCGGCGGCGATCGCTGGGACCAGCACAACAACCTCAAGCAGGGCCACGAGAACAACGCCCGGGCGGTCGATCAGCCGATCGCCGCGTTGCTCAAGGACCTCCGGCGCCGCGGGCTGCTGGACGAGACCCTGGTGGTGTGGGCCGGCGAGTTCGGCCGCACGCCGTTCGCGCAGGGCAAGAACGGCCGCGACCATAATCCGTTCGGCTACACCGTCTGGATGGCCGGCGGCGGCGTGAAGGCCGGGACCGTGATCGGGGCGACCGACGAGTGGGGTTACAAAGCGATCGAGAATCGCTTCGAGATGCACGACCTGCACGCCACGATCCTGCACCTGTTGGGCGTGGACCACACCCGGTCGACGTTCCGCTTCGGCGGTCGCGACATGCGGCTGACCGACGTGAAGGGCCACGTGATCGACGGGGTGGTCGCTTGACGTTCACCTCGTTGACGGCGGGCGCGCCGGTTCTGGCCAGCGTCGGCGTCGCGGACGCCG
>NZ_JBINJD010000022.1:0-47751 GCF_043951915.1 Alienimonas sp. DA493
CGGCGGACCCGCGGCCCGGGACCACGGAGAGATCCGCGGGACGGACGGGGCGGCGGGGGCGGCGAGCGGCGGGCACGGCGGGGCGGCGGGCGGGCGGAAGGAGAACGGCGGGCGGACGGACGGGGGTGGAACGGGTCATTTGCGGATCGCCCCCGGCGGGGAGAGCGGGTACACGTCCACCACCCCCCGCGGGAAGGCGCAGAACATCTCCCCCGTCACCGACGCCTCGTTGAAGAACGGCGTCTCCGAGGAGAGCGCGAACTGCAGGTATTTCCGCCCCGTCGTCGTGTCGTCCGGCGGCGCCACCGGCGCGTCCGCGGCGTCGCCTTCGCTGACCGTCAGCGCCCCCACCGACAACCACTTCAACACGGACATCTCCAGCAGCCGGGCGCCCCCCGAGACGTTCGGCGGGCTCTGCCCGGCCGTCGGGTCCCAGAACAGCACGTAGGACTCGATCCGGCCGCGGTCGTTCACCACCGGCTGGCAGCGCCACACCGACTCGTCCTCCGCCGACAGCGCCCGGTTGAAGAACACCGCCACCTCGGTCTCCAGCCGGTCGGTGCCGGTCCGCCGGCAGGTCAGCATCCAGCTGTACTTCCGGTCCGGCCGCTCCAGCCGCACGCGGAGGACGGCCGCGTCGTCCGTGTCGGTCAGCCCGGCGGCGGCGAGGAACTCGTTGTTCGGCAGGGCCACCTTGACCCGCGCGAAGTTCCCGTCTTCGGTGACGATGTCCATCGCCTTTTGCCCGTGGAGCCGAAGCAGCGGGATCGCCGCGCTGCCCCGGCCGTCCGGGCGGAACAGCACCGCCCGGGCGGTCGCCGTGCCGACGGCCGGCCGCTCCGTGGTCCCCTGGGCGAACAGGTCTTCCAGCGAGCCGACCTCCGCCAGCGGGTAGGCGACTTCCAGATAGGGTTGGTCGCCGTCCTCCCGGCGCGTCACGGTCGCCAGCGTGTCCACCTCGGTGCCGTAGTCCCCCGCCCGGCCGACGAGGTTGTAGGCGGTTTCGATCATCTGGTTGCGGACCGCGGCGCCGTCGGCGTCGCCGGGGTCCTCGGCGGCCGCCAGCGCCTCGTACGGGAAGGGCCAGCAGAACCGCTGCACCCGCCCGCCGATCGTCCCGCTGATGCGGGCGCCGAACTGATCGATCACGTTCGCCGTGGAGACCGCGTTCGGCGTGTCCACCGCCCCGAACAGGAACGGGGTCACCTGGTCGATGCTATTGCGGCTGAGCACCGCCGCCCCCAGCGGGTCGACGATGTATTTCCGTGGCGGGACCGGGTCGCCGGCCCAGTCGTTCACGGGCGTGCCGTCGGGCCGACCGGGGCCGAACGTCTCGATGCTGCCGTTCGCGTCCGGGTCCAGCAGCATCGCGTCGCGGGAGACGCCCGTGCTGATGCGGGCGACGATCGGGCTCACGTCGACTTCGCCGGCGCCAGTTCCGATCGCGACCCCGCCGATGTTCGCCGGCGGGGGGGCCAGCGAGGGGCTGTAGCTGAACGCGACGGTCTCCGCGGCGTTCTGCTTCAGGATCGTTCCCGCCGTCAGTTGCGTGGCCCGGGCCCCGCGGAGCACCGCCAGCGGGAACAGCGTGGCGACGCTCGTCACCCCGATGCCCATCACCAGCACGCTCATCAACACCTCCGTCAGCGTCACGCCGGACCGGTTCGCGCCGGACCGGTTCGCGCCGGACCGGCGGGCCGCGCCCGGACGCCGTCCCCGGACCGGGGCGAACCGGGCGGCGGACGAGCGGCGGCGGACGGGGCGGGCGAACATGGAGAGGGGGCGGCGGGCGAAGGAACGGGCGGGAGAGAAAACGGCGGCGGGGGACGGCATCACGGCGCCTCCGTGCCGGTCTCGGCGAAGTACAGCGGGTCGTCGGCGAGGCCGTCGGCGTTCCCGTCGAACGGGTCCACCGGCGCCACGGTGATGTTGCCGGTCTGCGTGTTCACGGAGACGACCAGCTCCTCCTCGGTTTTGCCGGGACCGGCGTAGACCTTCGTCGCCGGGTCGTAGGCGGCGGGAACGTCCGGGTTCGTGCCGACGTACCCCAGCGGCAGGAACGTCCCCGGCCGATATCCCGGCGGGTCCTCGCCGGCGTCGTATTGGTTCGAGCCCCGGTCCAGGTCCTCCAGACCGACCACCGGCAGGTGGATCGTCCCGGAGGCCGCTAACGGCCCGGTGACCAGCCCGCTGGGGTCGAACATCAGGTCCAGATGCCCTGCCGGCACGCCGTCGATCAGCCAAGAGTCGGGCAGTCCCCCGAGCGTCGCCGCGGAGTACAGGTCGATTGCCGTGCCCGCCGGCAGGGCCCGCGGTTGTTCCCCCGCCAACGGAACCGTCCGCAGTTGGAAGACCCAACCGAACTCCGCCGATTTCTCGTTGTACCGCGGCAAACCGCCGGTGAACTCCGGCTCCGTCATCAGATAGATCCGCTGGATGCCGGACAGCCGGGCGTCCTGCTCCAGCCCCTTGGAGGCGGACTCGATCACCGCCGCGTACCACCGCCCCCACGCGGCGAACTTCGGCAGCCGGATCTTGGCGTTAAAGTACTGCACCTGACCGTCGTTCTCGACGATCGGCTCGCCCAGCAGGCCGCTGCGGAAGAGCGACCACAGCGGCGTCGCCGCCCACGCGTCCCTCAAATCGTCGGCGTCGATGGCGCCCTGTTCCGCCGAGGAGACGAACCGGTCGTTGTTCACGTCGCCGAACGGCACCCTCGCCTCCGGGGCCGACAGGTCCGACAGATTCTTTGGCGGGAGCACCTGGGTCGGGTCGGCGGAGCCCCCCTCGCTCCCCGCCAGGTACAGCCGCAGGCCCACCGGGTACTCGCCGACGCCCGAGGCGGCGGGCGGATAGAACCCGGCGCTCTCCACGTACTGCATCGCCGTGCAGGCGAAGGGCGTGGGGTCGGTCGCCGGATCGCCGTCGAGGTCCGCCGTCAGGTTGTAATCCAGCAGGAACCGCACGCCGCGGGCGCGGGGGCCCTCGTCGGTGCGGTTCGTATAGATCGCCCGGTCGCGGGCGCCGCTGACGTAGCTTTGCACCTGCCGGGCCGACCCGCTGACGACGTCCCCGCTGCGGAACGCCTGCACCGCGGTGATCGTCACCGCGGCCAGGATCAGCACGATCGCGATGACGATCAGCAGTTCGATCAGCGTATACCCGGCCCGTCCCCGGCGGGGGCGGTTCGCGGCGGCGAAGGCTCGTGTGAACGCCTGCATCAGAAGCCCCCCTGGGCGTTGGTCAGATTGTCCAGCGCCGCGTTCGGCTCCGACGGCTGGGCGAGGTGCCCGAAGCGGTTGCGGTCTTGCGGCTCGTACAGCCCCAATTCCCCGTCCGCCCCCGCGGAGACGACCAGCGGGGTGAAGTAGGTGGTGGGCGTGTGAAAGTAGAATTCAAAGTTTTTGCCGGCCTCCGCGGAACTCCCCGCCTGCCGCCGGTAATTCAACGCGAACTCCCGCCCGATCTGGGCGAACCGGTCGTCCGGGTCGGACCGCATCCGGCTGCCGATAGTCGGCAGGAACGGGTCGTCGGGGTCGGCGTCGTCGTCGATCTCGTCGCCGTACGGCGAGAATTCGCGGGCGGGGAACTCCCGGCCCAGCAGGGCCGCGGCCGCCGCCATGCTCTCGGCGGATTCGGGGGCGGCGTCGTAGGCCGACAGCGGGAACCGGCCGTTGCCGTTGTCCGCCCGGGCCTCCGCGTCGCTGATCACCCCGTCCCCGTTCCCGTCCGGCGCCGGCCGCAGCAGGCGGGTCGGCCAGCGGTAGAACCGCAGGGGGTTGCCGAACCCGTCGACGATCTCGCGGAGGCCGTCGCCGTCGGTGTCGGCCAGTTCGCTTTCCTTGAAGGCGTCGGCGTCGGTGTCGGCCACGCCGAACGTCTCGCCGCGGCTCAGGAACAGGAACAGCGCCTCCGAACTGGCGGTCGGGTCCTCGGCGAAGTTCGCGGCGGCGAACGCCCCCTGGGCGGCGCCGCCGTTTGCGAGCCGCAACGCCACGTCGCGCTCCTCGGTCAGCGGGCGGGGGTCGTCCTCCGTCCCGAGCGCGCCGTCCGGACCGGCCTGGGCGGCGGCGTACTGCGGCATCCGCTTGAGCTGCTCCGACTTGATCGCCAACGCGGGAACCGCCCCGCGGCCCACGCCGGCGGCGTTCCCGCTGCCGCTTTCCAGGCTCCGCCGCAGCGCCGCGAACCGGCGGTCCAGCTTGCCGTCCACCTTGGCCAACGTCGCTCGGGTGGCGGACTCGCGGGCGCTGGTGACGAACGCCAACGTCGCCGTGACGGTCATCCCCAGCAGGACCGCGATCACCGCGACCACGATCAGCAGTTCGATCAGCGTGAACGCCCCGCGCATCCCCGCCGACAGGCGCAGCGGCCCCGGCGGGAGCGTGGATCGAGATGACGTGCGGCGGTGAAGCATGAAACGGCTGCGGGTGCGAGGGAACGGGGCGGAACGGCGCGGCGGCTACTCGTCGCCCAGCGTGCCCTCGGAAAAGTTCGTGACGTTGTCGTCCCCGCCGTCGACGACGTTCCCGGCGCCGTCCAGGGCCGGCTTATATCCGTCTTCAACGCCGTACGTGCCGCCGGCGCCGAACTTGCCGTCACGCCCCGGCGAGATGATTTGATAGCCGTTGGGGTTGATCGGGGGGTTGTCTTCCAGATTCTCGGGGGTTTCGTCCGGCGTACGGTAAACGCCTTTGAACAACGACGGGCTGCCGTTCGTGTTCTTGAAGACGCCGACGTTGTAGGCCACGTCCCGGGCTTGGTACCCGCGGCCCATGTCGCTGTTGGCGTAGATCAGCGGCGTGGTCTGCCCGTCGAAGGCGTCGAGGTAGGTGAAGTAAGCCAGCTCGTCGGCGGCGCCGAGTTCGCCCGGCCGCTTCAGGCGGTCCGGTTGGAACTCGTAGAACGGCGGCGTCCGACGCGGCCCGTCGAGCAGAACGAAGTCGCCGGGGATCGGCGAGGAGGTGTTTTTATATTTCACGTTGAACGGGTCGCGGGGGTTCTTGCTCCAGCCGGACAGTTCCTTCGTGGGTCCGCTGGCGGCCGTCCCGCTCGCCGGCAGTCCGCCCAGGAACAGCACCAGGCATTCCGCCCCCCGCAGCACGCCCGGGTCGCCCGGCCCCCCGACGGCCGACGCGGAGACGCCGCCCCCGGGGAAGTTCATCGCGTTCAAGCTGTCCACCATCGCGCCCTCGTCGACCGTGATGCCGAACAGGCTGCGCAACAGCGGCATCGTCGCCGGGTCGACGAACGAGCCGGTCCCGGTCCGCCGCAGGTTGATGTAGCTGGGCGGCATCCGGCCGTACTCGCTGTGGAACTGCGACAGGGCCGCCTCCATCCCGCTCATCTCCGTGCGGACCGCGGCCGTCTTCGCCGTCCCGATCGCGCTGCGGAGGGCCGGCGTCAGCAGGGCCAGCAGCAGGGCGATGACCCCGATGACGACCAGCAGTTCGACGAGCGTGAACCCCGCTCGGGCGGGCGCCCGGACGGCAGACCGTCGCCGGAACGCGGGAACCGAGGCGGCGGACAGGGGCGAACGCGAAATCACGGGAGGCTCCGGGGAGAGATGCCGAACGGCACGGGAAAGAGGCTGCAAACGCGGCGCCGACGCCCGACAGGACCGCCTAAACCGTTGCGATGCCGGGAGTTGTACAGAACGCACGACCGCCGACGGGGTGCCGCATTTCGCAACACCCCGGCCCGGCGGGCGTGGCAGAATCGGACGGGACGGCGGGGAGAGCGTCACTGACCAAGAGACAAGAGGCCAAGACCGAGCGGGCGGAACGCGGCGCCGAACCCAGGCTTTGGTTCTTGTCTCTTGGACCTTGGTCATTCCGTCAGGAGAGGTCGTTGAGCAGGTCGATCAGCGGCATGAACAGGGCGATGACGATAAAGCCCACGACCAGGCCGAGCACGACGACCATGATCGGCTCCAGCAGCTTGATCAGGCCGTCGACCAGCACCTTGACCTCTTCGTCGTACACGTCGGCGACCTTGTACATCATCGTGTCCAGGGCGCCGGTCTCCTCGCCGACGTCCACCATATTGACGACGATGTCGTCCACGATGCGGGCCTCCTTCAACGGCACGGCCATCGATTCGCCCTCGCGGATCGCGGCGTAGATGTTGTCGAAGGCCCGGGCGAACACCGCGTTGCCGGCGGTGTCGCGGGCGATGATGATCGCCTCCAGGATTGGCACGCCGGAGGCGATCAGCGTGCCCAGCGTCCGGCAGATCCGGGCCACCGTGGCCTTCTCCACGATCTTCCCGAGCACCGGGATGTGCAGCAGAATCCAGTCGGTGACGTATTTGCCCGTGCGGTTCTTGCGGATGATCTTGAGGATCAGCCAGATCGCGAACGGGACCGCCGGGAACAGGTAGAAATACTTGACGACGAAGGAGCTGGTGTTGATCAGCACCTCCGTGATCGCCGGCAGCGGGGTGCCGAAGTCCTCGAAGATCTTTTTAAACTTCGGGATGATGTAGTACATGATGAACCCGACGATCGCGACCGCCACCGTGACGACCGCGACGGGGTAGATCATCGCCCCCTGAACCCGCTTCTTCAGGCTCTGGGAGCGTTCTTTGAAGTCCGCGAGCCGCTGGAGGATGATCTCCAGGGCGCCGCCGGCCTCGCCGGCCTTGACCATGTTGACGTACAGCCCGTCGAACGCCTTGGGCTGCTTGGCCATCGCCTCCGAGAGCGTCATGCCGCCCTCGATGTCCTCGATGACGCCCAGCAGGGAGTTCTTCAGCACCCCCGGCTTGCTCTGGCCTTCGAGGATGCGGAGGGACCGCAGGATCGGCAGGCCGGCGTCCTGCAGCGTGGAGAGCTGCCGGGTGAAGGTGGTCAGCTGCTTGGGGCTGACCCGCCCGATGGTGAAGCCGCCGCCCTTCTTTTTGGCGCGGGCGCTTTTGGAGGATTTCGCCTTCTCGCCGTCCTTGCCGCCGGACTTCTTTTTCTTCTTGGCCTTCGATTCCCGGATGTCGGTGACGAAGAAGCCCTTCTCGCGGACCTTCGCCTCGGCGTCCTTCTTGGTGGGCGCGTCGATCGACTCCTTGATCTCCAACCCGGTGTTGTCCATCGCCTCGTAGACGAAGGTGGGCATAGCGGTCTCCGGGCGGCGTGAGTGCGGCGGGGTACGGGCGGCCCTGTCGGGATCGTACCGGTCGGGGGAACCGGAGCGGGAGGAAGGTCCGGGTGCGTCCGGCGGAGCCGCGGGTTATGTGTGAAGGAACGGGAAGGAACGCCCGGCGGGCCGGGCGACGGGAAAACGAAGCCTAGGTCACGTCCTCGATCACGGTTTCGCGGACGACCTCGTCGATCGTGGTGATCCCCTCGAAGATCAGCTTCAGGCCGGCTTCCCGCAGGGTGGTCATCCCCTGGGAGCGGGCCAGGTTGCGGAGGTCGTCCACGTTGGCGTCCTCGGAGATCAGGTCGCGGACGTCGTCGGTGACGTCCATCAGCTCGTACAGCCCCACCCGGCCTTTATAGCCGCTGTTATGGCAGGTCGCGCAGCCCTTGCCGTAGTAGAAGTCGTACTGCCGGGCCGTCTCGACCGGCAGCTGGAGTTCCATCAGCAGTTCGTCGGAGGGCTCGAAGGCGGTGCGGCAGTCAGTGCAGATGCGGCGGACCAGCCGCTGGGCCAGGATCGCCTCGACGCAGGCGGTGATAAGGAACTTGGGCACGCCCATGTCCAACATCCGCGTGATGGAGGAGGGCGCGTCGTTGGTGTGCAGCGTGCTGAACACGAGGTGCCCGGTCAGGGCGGACTGCACGGCGATCTCGGCGGTCTCGTAGTCGCGGATCTCGCCGACGAGGATCAGGTCCGGGTCGTGCCGCAGGATCGCCCGCAGGCAGGCGGCGAAGGTGACGTCGATGTCCGAGTTAATCGGGCACTGAATGAGGCCGTCGATGTCGTACTCGATCGGGTCCTCGGTGGTGATGATCTTCTCGGTGATCTCGTTGAGTTCGTTCAGCGTCGAATACAACGTGGTCGTCTTGCCCGACCCCGTCGGCCCCGTCACCAGGATGATGCCGTTGGGCCGCTTGATCATCTTGCGGAACCGGTCCAGCGTGCCGGCGTCCATCCCGATCTTGTTGAGGTCGAGGCTGACCACCGTGCGGTCCAGCACCCGCATGACGCAGGCCTCGCCGAACATCGTGGGCAGGATGCTGACCCGCAGGTCGACCGGGTTGCCGCCGACGTTCAGTTCGATCCGGCCGTCCTGGGGCAGGCGGCGCTCGGCGATGTCCAGGTCCGCCATGATTTTAATGCGGCTGATCACGGCGTTCGCCATGTGCCGCGGCGGGGGGATCATCTCGTAGAGGACGCCGTCCGCTTTGACGCGGATCTTAAATTCGTCCTCGAACGGCTCGAAGTGAATGTCGCTGGCCTGGTCCTTGATCGCGTTGAGCAGCACGATGTTGACCAACTTGCGGATCGGCGCCGCGTCGGCCATCTCCTCCGGGTCGGACAGGTCGAAGGCGTCGCGGACGCTGCCCTGCTCGATCTCGAGCTCCCCGATGACGTCCTCGATGCTGTCGGGGCGTTCGGCGTAGTTCCGCTCGATCGCGGCGGCGACGTCCTCCGGGCTGCTGACGGCCCCGCGGACCTCGTGCCCGAGGAAATTCTTGAGGTCGTCCAGCGCCTCCACGTTCTGCGGATCGGCCATCGCGACCGTCAGCACGTCCCCCTTCAGGCTGACGGGGCAGATCTTATAGATCTCGCACATCGTCTGCGGGACGCTTTCCAGCACCTTCGCCGGGATCTGGGTGTTCTCCAGATCGACGACCGGCATCCCCCACTGCTCGGCCAGCGCCTCGGTGACCTGGGCCTGCGTGACCAGCCCGCTGCGGATCGCGACCTGCCCGAACACCTCCCCGGGGCTCTGCTTTTGTTCCTCCAACAGGTCCCAGACCTGGTCCTCGGACAGGTAACCGAGATCCTGCAGGATCTGTCCGATTTTGCGGCGGGCGGCCATGGGGAAGTTTGGAGTACGAAGTCAGAAGGAGAAAGTGCGAGGGGCGGCGGGCGGTTCGAGTCGGCGGTCGGTTCCGACCTCTGACTTCAAACCTCTGCCTTAGCGATCATTCAAAATCGTCGTCCTCCTCGAAGTCCTCGTCGTCCTCTTCCTCGTCGTCGTAGAGGCCGCGCTTCGCTTTTTCGATGCGGACCTTCAATTCGCCGGGGTTGTTGGCCTTATAGAGGACGTCCTCCTCCTCCACGATGTTGTTCTTCCACAGGCTGAACAGGTGGTCGTCCAACAGCTGCATCCCGTATTTGCGGCCGGTCTGGATGGCCGAGTTAATCCGGAACGTCTTGTTCTCGCGGATGAGGTTCGCGATGGCCGGGGTGACGACCAGCAGCTCGTAGGCGGCGACCATCCCGGACGGCTTGCGCGGCAGCAGGGCCTGCGAGAGGATCCCGAGGATGCCGACGCTCAGCTGCGTGCGGATCTGCTCCTGCTGGTTGGTGGGGAACACGTCGATGATCCGGTCGACGGTGCCCTGGGCGCCGGTGGTGTGCAGGGTGCCGAACACCACGTGCCCGGTTTCGGCGGCGGTGATGGCCGACGAGATCGTTTCTAGGTCGCGCATCTCGCCGACGAGGATGATGTCCGGGTCCTGCCGCAGGGCCCGGCGGAGGGCCTCGGGGAAGTCCGGGACGTCGACGCCGATCTCCCGCTGGTTGACGGTGCTCTTTTTATGCTCGTGGTAGTACTCGATCGGGTCTTCGAGCGTGATCATGTGGTGGGCGTGCGTCTCGTTGATCCAGTTCATCATGCTGGCCAACGAGGTGGTCTTGCCGGAGCCCGTCGGCCCGGTGACCAGAAACAGCCCGCGGGGGCGGGTGATGAGGTCCTTCACGACCGGCGGCAGACCGATCTGCTCCATCGTGAGGAACTCGTTCGGAATCCGCCGGAGCACCATCGCGATGGTGCCCTTCTGCTTGAACACGCTGACCCGGAAGCGGGCCTTGTCGCCATAGGCGAAGCCGAAGTCCGTCCCGCCGACCTCCTGGAGCTCCTGCTGGTTCCGCTCCGGGGTGATGGACTTCATCAACGACGTGGTGTCGTCGGCGTCCAGCGTTTTGGTTTCCAGCCGCCGCATCCGCCCGCCGGCCCGGATCACGGGCGGCTGACCGACGGTGATGTGCAGGTCGGAGACCTTTTCCTTCACCACCGTTTCCAGCAGCTTGTCGATCTGCACGGTGGCCATCGGGCGGGACTCTCGGGGAACGGGTTTCGAGGAACGGACGGGGAGGACGGGGCGAAGTGTGCCGGGCCGAGGCGACGCAGTTCAAGCGGCCGCGTCACGCCGAGGCCCCGCGGGCCCGGCGTGACGGGCGCTCAGTCCTGGGACCGCATCAGCTTCTGGACTTCGGTGAGGGTGGTGACGCCGGCCATGGCTTTTTCGCGGGCGTCGTCGACCAGCGTCCGCATGCCGAACAGCCGGGCCTGCCGGCGGATCGCCTGGGCGGGCTCGCCCTTGAAGGTCATCTCGCGGATGGCGCTGTTCATGCCCATTAATTCGAACACGGCCCGCCGCCCGCGGTAGCCGGTGTGGGAGCACTTGTTGCACCCCCGACCCTTGAAGAAGGTGGCCTCCTCGGCCTCCTCCTCGGTGATGTCGAAGTACTCCAGCTCGCTGGCGTCCGGCGAGTAGGGCTGCTTGCAGCTTTCGCAGACCACGCGGACCAGCCGCTGGGCCATCACCGCGAGGATGCTGCTGGCCACCAGGAAGGGCTGCACGCCCATGTCCGTCAGCCGGGTGATGGAGCTGGGGGCGTCGTTCGTGTGCAGGGTGCTCAGCACGAAGTGGCCCGTCAGCGAGGCCTGAATGGCCATCTCCGCGGTCTCCTTATCGCGGATTTCGCCCACCAGAATGACGTTCGGGGCCTGCCGCAGCATCGCCCGGATGATCCGCTGGAAGTCGAGCCCGATGTTGTGCTTGACCTCCACCTGGTTAATGCCCGGCAGATAATATTCGACCGGGTCCTCCGCGGTGATGATCTTGCGGTCCGGGCGGTTCAGTTCGCCCAGGGCGGAGTACAGCGTGGTCGTCTTGCCGGAGCCGGTGGGGCCGGTGACCAGGAAGATGCCGTTGGGGCGGCGGATCAGGTTCTGGAAGGTCTTGTAGTTGTCCTCGCCGAAGCCGAGGTTCTTCAGACCGATCTTGATGTTGTCGCGGTCCAGAATCCGCATGACGCAGGCCTGCCCGTGGTTGGTGGGCAGGATGGAGACGCGAAGGTCCAGCTCCTTGCCGCCGGCCCGCGTTTTGATGCGGCCGTCCTGCGGGCGGCGTTTTTCGGAGATGTCCATCGACGCCATGATTTTGATACGGCTGGTCATGGCGGCCAGCATGCGGCGGGGGGCGCTGTCGCGCTCCACCAGCGACCCGTCGATCCGGTAGCGGATGCGGACGCGGTCCTCGAACGGCTCGATGTGAATGTCCGAGGCCCGCATCTTGACGGCCTCGGAGATGATCAGGTTCACCAGGCGGATGATCGGGGCGGAATCGTCCTCGTCGCCGTCGTCCTTGGCGGTGAGGGTCGCCTGGGTGACGTCGATCTGGGTCTCGGTGATCTCCGTCAGCATCGTGTGCATCGTGTCCGCCCCGCCGCCGCCCTCGCCGGAGCCGCCGTAGTGGCGATCGATCGCGGCGACGACGTCGCTTTTCGCCGCCGGGGCGATGTCGATGGACCGCGGCGTGAGCAGGAACTCCAGCTTCTGGAGCGCCCCCATGTCCGAGGGGTCTGCGAACGCGATCGTGACCGTGCGCTCGGTGGCGGCGATCGGCAGCACCGTGTTCTCACGGGCCACGGAGACCGGCACCAGCGCGATCACCTCGTCCGGCACCGTCAGGTTCGCCAAGTCCAGCGCCTGCCCGCCGCCGGACGCCTGAGCCAGTTCGGACTCGTCCAGGTAGCCCAGCGCGACCAGCATCTGGGCCGGGCTGGTCTTCTTCTTTTTCGCCAGGTCCTGCGCCTCGTGGAGCTGCTCCCGGCTGATCGTGCCGTCGGCGACAAACTTTTCGAGGATGTCGGCGGCCATGCGGGGGGCGGCGACCGGCGGGGGCCGGCGTCTTGCGAGGGAACGAAACTGAGGGGGAACGCAGGCGAAGCGCGGGGGAAGGCGCCGGATCGGCGGCGTGCCGGACGGGCACGACGGATCATCCGACCGGTCGCTCGGGGTGTCAACACGCCGCCGATCGCCGCCGCCGGAGCGGCCCGCCCCCCGGACGGGTCGCTCGGGCGACGCCGAAAGCCCCGACCGCGAGGTTCGCCCCGGCGGCGCGACTCGCCCCGGCGGGACGGCGCCGGCGCGAACCCCGGGCGCGTCGGCCGTGTCCGGGGAGCGGAGAGGCGCTGACCGGAGGACGCCGGACACTTTCCCGCGGACGGCCGCGGGGGTATGGTATCCTCCCGCCCGACGCCGCTCCGCCGGCGCGGGCCGGCCCGTTCCCGCGGGCCCACGGGGCTGTAGCTCAGTTGGGAGAGCGCTGCGTTCGCAATGCAGAGGTCGTGAGTTCGAATCTCATCAGCTCCACTTATCGTTCAGGCCGGGATTTGCCTGCCTGAGACCGTCAAACGCCCCGCCGGTCCCGCCGGCGGGGCGTTTTGCGTGCGCCGACGGGAAACGCGGCCGGAGCGCCCCGCGCGACCGGGGCGCATCGCGGGGCGGCAGCGGTCGTGACGGGGCCGCGGGGGCGCCGCCGGGCGGAGAACCGGCGCCGTCGCGCCCACCTGCCCGACTTGAGCCGATCCGGCGTCGGAGGGGGAAAGAGCCGGCGGTCGGCGGGCGGGGCCGGCCGAAGCAGGTCATTGCCCGCGCGACTTCCCCACCGGTAGGCTGGACGTCCGCCCCCGCCCCCGACGGATCACCTCAACTCATGCCCGCTCGCATGCCCTCTCCCGTCCGTCGTTCGTCCGCAATCCCGGGGGCCGCCGTCGCCCCGGCCGGGATGAAGCGGCGGTCCGTGCTGCAGGCGGGGCTCGCCGCCCTGCTGGCCGCGCCGCTGTCCGCCGTCGCCGCCGAAGGCGACGGCGAGTCCGCCCCGGAGCGGGACCTGTCCAAAATGAAGAAGGTCCCCGCGAAGACGCTCAAGCTCGACGCCTCCGCCGGCTACGTCGACCTGTTCGACGGTCAGGAGACCGGCGAGATCTCCGTGCGGGTGATCGCGAAGGATGAAACCGGCGGCAACATCCTGATCGCCAACCACACCGACAAGCCGCTGACGATCCAGATCCCCGACGGGCTGGTCGGCGTGCACGTCCAGAACCAAATCGGCGGCTTCGGCGGCGGCGGCATGGGCGGGATGGGCATGGGCGGCGGCATGGGCGGCATGGGCGGCGGCATGGGCGGCATGGGCGGCGGCCAGATGATGGGCGGCGGCATGGGCGGCATGGGCGGCGGCATGGGGGGGATGGGCGGCATGGGCGGCATGGGCGGCGGCGGTTTGGGCGGCGGCGGCTTCGGCGGCGGCGCCTTCTCCATCCCCCCGCAGACCGTCGCCCGGGCGCCGTACACCTCCGTCTGCCTGGAGTACGGCAAGCCCGAACCCCACCCCCGCTCCCACTACGAACTCCGCCGGATCGAGGACGTGATCGAGGACGAGGTCCTGCGGGAGCTCATCATCCTCGTGGGCACCGGCCGGCTGCCTCAGGAGGCTGCCCAGGCCGCCGCCTGGCACCTCTCCGACAACATGAGCTGGGTGCAGCTCGCCTCCCTGAAACGCGGCGTCGCCGGGCCGAGCCCGGACGTCCCGCTGTTCAACGCCCGGACGCTCTACGGCGCCCAGCGGATCGTCGCCGAGGCCGTCCGTCGCGCCGACGTCCGCCGCGAAGGCCGCACCGCCGCCGCGAGGTAACGTCCCCGGAACGTCACGTTCTCAAATGCAATAACGCCGAGGCCCCGCGGGGTCTCGGCGTTATTGCGTTTCGTCGGGTCCCCCAACCGGGGACCGCTCAGGGGATCAGCATCTCCAGGCCCAGCGACAGGCCGTTGAAGGTCACGTTGTCGAACGACCGGTCCGTGCCCAGGTTCGCCCGGGCCAGGCCGGTGCCGAGGCCGGCGCCTTCGTACACCGTCGAGGAGTTCGGCTGGGCGACGTTCGCCAGATACAGCAGGTCGTAGCCGACGCTGAACCGGAACCGCTCGCCCAGCGGGATGCGGACGTACGCGGCCAGGTCGAACACCGGGCTGATCTGCGTGTGGTAGTCCGTCAGCCGCAGGGCGCTCTCCGCGGGGGAGAACAGGCCCACGCTGCGGGTCCGCACCTGGGCCTGGTTCAGGCCGAGGGTGAGGGCCGGCCGCACGCCGATCGTGCACCACTCGTGGCGGTACTCCGCCTCCACGCCCAGTTCCGTGCCGAACAGGTTGTTGTGGACGGTGGTGGACAGCTCGCTGGAGGTGACGACGCCGCCCTCGGTGTTCACCCCTCGCTGGTACAGGTTCTGGTTGAGCATGACGTACCGCACGCCGACCAGCGGCCGCAGGCCGAAGCCCTGCGCCGGGGCGAGGTGGTCGAAGTACATCCGGGCGCCGGTCCCCCACAGCTCCGTCTCGTATTCGAGTTCGAAGTCGGTGTTGAACGTGGCGATGGCGTCGGCGTAGTAGTCGTCGGCGTTCGCCAGCCCGATGCCGACCGAATCGGACACCGACAACGGCAGGACCGGATCGATTACGAACGTCTCCTGCGAGAAGGCGAAGCCGTAGAACTCCGCCCGGCCCACGTCCTCGACCGGCCGGCTCAGCGTCAGGCGGGCGCCCGCGAAGTCGTCGACGTCGTTGTTGTCCAGCACCGGGGTGACGAACGTCTCAAGATCGTCGTCCAACCCCACGCGGCTGAAGTCCCCGCCGTAGCGGGATTCGTCCGCGACCGGCACCCCGAAGGGAAAGAACCGGTTGGAGTTGTTGATCCTTGGAGCGAACCGGTTGTTCAGGTCGTTGAACTCGTCGTAGTCCGCGGTGACGCCCGCGATCGGGGCGCCGACGGGGCCCTCTTCCTCGCCCGTCATGTTGTAGTGCAGGTATTCCAGTCGGACGAAGCTGCCGCGGGGCGGCTGGTAGCGGGCGATCGTCGTCCAAAGGGCGCCGGGGCCTTCCGGCAGACCGCCCCGCACGCGGTAGTCCGTGCCGGCGGCGCCGAACGGGGCGCCGCCGTACGGGGCGCCGCCCACGCCGGCGACCTGGCCGGGCGGGCAGTACGGCGCCGGCGGGGCGTACTGGGCGGGGGCGACGGCGGGGTCGTACAGCCCGCCGGGCGCCGGCCGGCCGCCGGGGCCGACGGACGGCTCGCCCAGCGGCCCGAACTGGGCGGGGGGCGTGACGTAGCCGGCCGGCAGCACGCCGGAGCCGCCCGCCGCGGCGTCGTCGCCGATCGGCTCAACCCACGCGGGGCCGGCGCCGAAAGCGGGATCGGAGGCGAGGTTCACGACGCCGTCGTCGGCCGTCGCGGCGGGGGCCAGCGCGGCCAGGGCGGCCGGCGCCGTCGCGGCGGCGACCGCGGCGCCCCAGCGACGGGCGGCCGGAACGCGACGATCGGCGGGCATCGGGCAGGCGGCGGGAACGCGGGGTGCGGACGGGGCGCAGTCCCCATACCGGGACGGCCGCTCGACAGGGATCGTTCGGCGGGGCATCGTCTCGGGGTCCTGCGTCCGAACTGGGGGAGGCGGTCGGCGACCGTGCCGACGCGCCGACCGGGCGCCCTCCCGCACCGCACGGCGGGGGAGAGCGGGCTCGCCCGGCGGACGGGCGGTCCACGGGGCGCCGCCCCGGGGGCTCCGGGGGCGTCGGTCGTGATTGCGATATCGGTTCGCTCAGTTCGGCGGCTGGTGCGAAACCCGCCGGACGTGCGGAATCTGCGGCTCGCAGCGCTTCGCCCCCGAACCGTTCGCGACGCGCCGCGTCGTCCGACCGACGGTCCCGCCCCCGCGAAACCGCCAGCGAGACGCCGCCCCGGAGCGTGCGCAACGCTTCGCTCCGCATTCAGTAAGATTCCCGGATGCCCGTTGACTCGTCGCCTGCCCGCCCGTCGCCCACCGACCCGCTGCCGCTGGCCCGCGCGTTGATCGCGGCGGCCTCCGTCAGCCGGGATTCCAACGCCGCCGCCGCCGCCGTCTGCGAGACCGCCCTCGCCGCCGCCGGCTTCGAGGTGGAACGCACCGTCTACCGCGACGGCCGCGGGGTGGAAAAGGTGAACCTGCTCGCCCGCCTCGGCCCGGACCCCGCCGCCGGGGGGAGCACGGAGCGGCCCGGCTTCGTCTGGCTCGGCCATACCGACGTGGTGCCCGCCAACGAATGGACCGGCCCGGGCCCCGATGCGGGCTCCGGCGGGGTGCCCGGTTCCCCCTTCGAACCGGTCGTCACGGAGGACCGCCTGTACGGCCGCGGGGCCTGCGACATGAAGGGCCCGGTCGCCTGCGCGATCGCCGCTGGCGCCCGGCTGGCCGCCCAGGCCCGCCGCCCGGGCGCCGCCCCGCTGACGGCCCCGCTGTGGATCGGGCTGACCGCCGACGAGGAGATCGGCTTCGAGGGGGCGAAGGAACTGGTCGCCCGCAGCGCCGCCTACCCCGCCCTGCGGGCCGCCGACCCGCCGGGGCTCATCGGGGAGCCCACCTCCCTCACGGCGGTGCACGCCCACAAGGGCTCCCACCTGCTGACGGCGGTCGCCCGCGGCGTCGCCGCCCACAGCAGCACGGCCGAGGGGGTGAACGCCGACCTCAAGCTGATCCCGTTCCTCGCGGACCTGCTCCCCCTCATCCGCCGCACCGAAACCGACCCCGCCCTGCAAAACGACGCCTTCGACCCGCCGGGGCTGAGCTGGAACCTGACGCTCTCGGACCACGAGACCGTTCTCAACATCACCCCGGAGGAGGCCCGGGCGACGCTGTACTCCCGCCCCGTGCCCGGCGTGGACGACGGCCCGCTGGTGGCGGAGTTCCACGCCCTGGCCCGCAAGCACGGGCTGGAGTCGATCGACGACCGCCACGCCGGCCCGTTCTATTCCGACCCGCACGCCCCCTTCCCCACGGCGGTGCGGGAGCTGCTCGGGCAGGCGGAGCCGCGGACCGTCTGCTACGGCACCGACGGCGGCGTGTTCGCCGGTCCGGCGGGCGGGCTGACGAATCTGCTGGTGCTCGGCCCCGGCTCGATCGCCCAGGCCCACACCGCCGCGGAGTTCATCCCCCTGGACCAACTCCACCGCGGCTGCGACCTGTACGAAACCCTGTTCCGCACGCACTGCCTGAACTGAGGCGGAGACCGAAACGAGGCTCATCCCCCCTCGCCCCCTGTTGGGGAAGAGGAGAACCCCATATGCGGACCGCCGCGGCCCGCGTGACGGCCTCCGGCCGCGGCCGTACACTCCGGTTGTGTCCGCCCCCGATCTCTCCGTCACTCTCGGCCGGTTGCGGCTGGCGAACCCGATTCTGGTCGCCAGCGGCACCTTCGGGTACGCCCGGGAGTTCGCCCCGCTGGTGGATCTGTCCACGCTGGGCGGCGTCGTCCCCAAGACCGTGACTCCGCTCCCGCGGATCGGTAACCCGCCGCCGCGCACCGTCGAAACTCCGGCCGGGATGCTCAACAGCATCGGCCTGGACAACGACGGCGTGGAGCACTTCTGTTCCCATCACCTCCCCTACCTGTCCGGGCTGGGGACCGCGGTGATCGCCAACGTCGCCGGCAAAAGCCCCGACGAGTTCGCCGCCATGGCCGCCCAGGTAGAGGCCGCCGGCGGGGCGAACGCGATCGAACTGAACGTCTCCTGCCCGAACGTCAGCGGCGGGGTCGACTACGGTCGCACCCCCGAGGGCGCCGCCGCGGTGGTCGGCGCGGTGCGGAAGGCCTGCGAGCTGCCGATCCTGGCGAAGCTGACTCCCAACGTGACCGACGTGCCCAGCGTCGCCCGGGCCGCCGCCGACGCCGGGGCGGACGCGGTCACCCTGGTGAACACCTTCACCGGCCTGGCTGTGAACTGGCGGACCCGCCGTCCCGTACTGGGCAACGGCATCGGCGGCCTGAGCGGCCCGGCGATCAAACCGCTGGCGCTGCGGGTCGTCTATCAGGTGGCGCAGGCGGTCGACGTGCCGATCGTCGGCTGCGGGGGGATTCGGACCGTCGACGACGTGCTGGAGTTCCTCGTCTGCGGAGCCAGCGCCGTGCAGGTCGGCACGGCGAACTTCGCCGATCCCACCGTGTCCGGCCGCCTGGTGACGGACCTGACCGCCGCGATGCAGGAGCAGGGGATCGCCTCCATGAGCGAACTGGTCGGCACGCTCGGCCCGCCGAAAACGCAGCAGGCCGCCGGCACGCCGGCGACCCCGACGAAGGGTTAGAACACACGATGCGCGTCCTCTCCGGCATTCAGCCCACTGGCCGGTTCCATTGGGGGAACTACTTCGGGGCGATCCGCCAATACATCGCCCTGCAAACGGCCGCCGAAGAGCCCAACGGCCGGGCGTTTTATTTCCTCGCGGATCTGCACGCCCTGACGACGATCCGCGGGGAGCCGGAGACGCTCCGCCAGCACACCCGCGACGCCGCCCTGGACCTGCTCGCGCTGGGGCTCGACCCCGACCGGGCCACGCTGTTTCGGCAGAGCGACGTGCCGGAGGTGACGGAGTTGTTCTGGGCGTTGCTGACCGTCACCCAGATGCACCTGCTCGACAAGGGCCACAGTTATAAAGAGAAGAAGGCCCGCGGCCTGCCGGCCGACGCGGGGCTCTATACGTACCCCATCCTGCAGGCGGCGGACATTCTGCTGTACGACAGCGACACGGTGCCCGTCGGCGCCGACCAGGTGCAGCACATCGAGATCACCCGCGACCTCGCGGAGCGGTTCAACCACATCTATTCCGCGGACGTGCTCGTCCCCCCGAAGGCCTACGTACTGGACGATTCCGCCAAGGTGATCGGCCTGGACGGGGAGAAGATGAGCAAGTCCTACGGCAATACGATCGAGATTTTCGAGTCGCCCAAGAAACTCAAAAAGAAGTGCAATTCGATCGTCACCGACAGCCTGTCGGTCGAGGACAAGAAGGAGCCGGAGGGGGACAACGTGTTCACGCTCTATAAACTGTTCGCCACGCCGGAGCAGCGGGAGGAATTGGCCGCGAAGTACCGGGCCGGGGGGATGGGCTACGGCGAGGCGAAGAAGGCGCTGATCGAGGCCGCGACCGCGTACTTCGCCCCGGCCGTGGAGCGCCGGGCCGCCTGGGAGGCCCGCCCGGACGACGTGGAGGACGTGCTGCGTTCCGGGGCTGAGAAGGCCCGCGAAGTGGGCGGCGAGGTACTGGACCGCGTCCGCACCGCCTGCGGGTTGGCGGCGCGACGATGATCGTCGGCCTCGGGACGGATATTATTGAATGCGACCGGATCGCCGCCCTGATCGAGCGGCACGGGGAGTCTTTTACGCACCGGGTCTTCACCCCGGCGGAGCGGGCGTACTGCGACAAACATAAAAACAGCGCCCAGAACTACGCCGGGCGCTGGGCGGCCAAGGAGGCGGCGATGAAGGCCCTCGGCACCGGGTTCGTGCCGCCGGTCGGCTGGCACGACTTCGAAATCCTCCCCCAACGCAGCGGCGCCCCGACCATGACCCTCACCGGCGGCGCCGCGGAGGTGCTGACCAGCCGCGGCGGCTCCGTCGAGGGGGTGATGGTGACCATCTCCCACTGCCGGGCCTACGCGACGGCGACGGTGATCCTCTTAGGCTGACCTCGGTCAGTCGTCCGTATCGTCCCCGTCGCCCTTGAGGTACTTCTTGAACCAGGCGTGGTCCCAAGCCATTTTGGCGGCGCGGTGGGACTTCTTCATCAGGCCGTGCGGCTCGCCGGGGTAGACGATCAGTTCGGCGGGCACGTCGAGGTAATTATAAAGCGCCCGGAACAGCGTGCGGGAGTGCTCCGGGGGGACGCGGGCGTCCTCGGCGCCGACGTGGATCAGCGTGGGGGTCTGCGTTTTGTTGAGCGTGTACAGCGGGCTGCTTTCCACGTACTCCGACGGGTTTTCCCAGGGCAGCTTGCCGGCCATGTAATTGATGACGTGGCCGGGGGTGTCCTCCGTGCCCCACTGGATCACCTGGTCGACCACGCCGGCGCCGCTGCTGGCGGCGGCGAAGCCGTATTCCTGCTCCTCCAGACCGGCGGTGAAGGTGCGGGAGAGCAGGGCGTTGGTGAGGAAGCCGCCGTTGCTCCACCCCATCACGGCGACCTTTTCCGGGTCGATCAGGCCGTCTTTGGCGAGGGCCTCCACGCCGGCGAGGATGTCCTGCACCTCGATGTCGTTTTCCCGGCCGATCAGGTCGACCATGAACTTTTCCCCGTAGCCGGTGCTGCCGCGGTAGTTGGGGGCGAGCATCGCGTAGCCCTGCGCCGCCATCAGCGCCCGGCCGTAAATCCGGAAGCGCCGCATGAAGGGCTCGGCGGCGGTCGGGCCGCCGTGAATCACGACGACCAGCGGCAGCGGACCGTCACCGCGGTCGTAGCCGGGGGGGAGTTCGAGGATCCCCTCCACCGGGGCGCCGTCCGGGGCGGTCCAGCCGTACAGCTGCACTTCGGGGAAGGCCCAGTCGGCGGTGTGGGGGTTCACGTCGGTGAGTTTCGTATATTTCTCACCCTCCACGCGCCAGAGGTCGCCCAGTTCGGTCGGCGTGCCGGCGGAGACGATCGCGGGGCGGTCCTCGTGCAGGGCGAAGTCGAAGACGACCACGTCGCCGGGGGTGACGACCCGCGGCTTGGGGAAGCTGAGTTTCCGCGGGTCGTAGAAGACGCGGTAGACCCGGGCCCGGCCGTGGTCCTCGCCGACGAAGGCGACGTCCTCGGTCCCCTCGACGAACTCCGCCGCGTCGAAGCCGATCGTGACCGGGTCCTCCGCCTCGAGCGTTTGCAGCCCCCACCCGCTTTCGCCTTTGAACGCGACGTAGAGCAGCACCGGGTAACCGTCGAAGGCCACGGAGAACACGACTTTGCCGCCGGCCGACACGTCCGGCCCGTCGATCCAGCCGTACGGGCTCGGGTGGTCGTCCCGCCAGCCGTCCTTGGTGATCGTTGTCACTTCTTTTGAAGAGACGTCCAGCACGTCGACCCGGCTCTGGCCCTCGTGGGTGATGAGCAGGCGGTCCGGGTCGGTGACCATCGCCACCGTCTTGCCGTCCGGGCTGACGGCGAAGGTGCGGATGTAGCGGTCCGGGGCGATCAGTTCCTCGCTCCGCCAGGTGTTCAAATCCAGCCGGTGCAGCGTGCTGTATTTGACCTTGCCGTGGCCGTAGTCGAGGTCTTTATATTTGGACCGCAGGCCGGCGAGGTCGTCCTCCACTTCCTCCCGGGGGACGGTGTAGAAGATCGCGGAGCCGTCCCGCGTGACCTCCGCGGCCTCCACGCCGCCCTTGATGCGGGTGACGGCGGCGAGGTTCCGGCCGTCGACGTCGATCTTCCAGACCTGCGTCTTCCCGTCGGTCGGCGGTTCGTCGCCGCCTTTGCGGGCGGAGAGGAAATAAATCGTCTTGCCGTCTGGGGCCCACATCGGATGGCGGTCGCCGGCGCCGTCGAAGGTCAGCCGCGTGCCGTTGGTGGCCGGGTCGTCGTCGTTGGGCGCGAGCCAGAGGTCGGTGTTCATGTCGTCGGAGTCCTCCGACCAGCCCGTCACCGTGTAGGCGATCTGCGTGCCGTCCGGCGAGGGCGCCACGGCGCCGACGGCCCGGAGGGTGAAGTAATCCTCCGGCTCCAGTTGGTGCGACTTCTCCTGAGCCGCCAGCGGGGCGACGCCCGGTCCGACGGCCGACAGGGCGAGGGCCAGCAGGGCGAGAACGGGGCGGGGCATCCGGGAACTCCGTCGGGGGAAGGGGTCCGTCGTTGTTCGGATTCCCCCGCGAAACCGCAAGCGAGCGGGGCGGACGCGGGGGAGGCGGGAGGAGGGATGGGGGAGGAGACGACGCCGGACGCAGGTTTTCCCTCCTCCCTCATTCCCCCGAAGCCTCACGCCTCGAACCGTTCCAACACGGCCTCGGCGGCGTCGGCCTGGGCGAGGACGACGGCGACGTCGCCGGGCCTCAATGCGTCCTCGGCGCCGGGGACCCGCACGAATTCCTCGCGGTCGATCGCGGCGACCAGCGCCCCGCGAAACCCGGCGTCCTTCAGCGGCACGCCGATCAGTTCGCAGCCCTCGCGGACCTCCACCTCGTAGACGGCGGCCTGTTTGCCGGCGACGTCGAAGCGGGCCAGCACGGCGCCGGTCTGCACCATTCCGTCCACCTGCCGGGCCATCACGCTGCGGGGGGAGACGGCCACGTCGATGCCCAGTTTGCCCAGCACGTTGGCGTAGTCCGGGCGGCGGACGACGGACATGATCCGGCTGGCGCCCAGCTCCCGGGCCTCCACGCCGCAGACGATGTTGTCCTCGTCCCGGCCGGTGGCGGCGACGAACACGCCGGCCCGGTCCACGCGGGCCTCTTCCATCTCGCTGCGGCGGGTGACGTCGCCGTGCAGGATCGTCACGCCGTCCAGCTTGGTGGCCAACTCCTCGCAGCGCTCCAGGTTGCCCTCCATCAGCACGACGCTGAACCGGCCCTTGGCCAGCACCCGGGCGAGGTTGAAGCCGATCTCCCCGCCCCCGCCGATCACCACCAGCAGCTTCGGCGGGGCGGCTTTGCGGAACCGGCGGGCGGCGTCCTCCAGCGAGTCGCCGGTGCCGATGAGGGTCACCGTGTCGCCGGCGTGGGCGGCGTCCTCGCCGTTCGGGATGCGGGCGACGCCGTCGGTCACGAACACGCCGGCCAGCACCCCGGGGCCGAACTTCAAGTCCTTCAGCGGCACGCCGCAGGCGGGGGCGTCGGTCTCGACGAGCACCTCCTGCACTTCCACCCCGCCGCGGACGAGGTTTTCGAGCACGAACATCCCGCGCATCCGCACGCTGCGGGCCAGCTCCAGGGCGGTGAGGCGCTCCAGGGACAGCAGCCGGTCGATGCCGAAGTGCCGGCGGTAGTCGAACGTGCTGCTGTCCAGATAGGACGGGTTGAACACCCGGGCGACGCTGCGGCGGGCGCCCATGCTTTTGGACAGGCTGGCGCCGACGAGGTTGATCTCGTCCTTGCTGGTGACCGCCAGCACCAGATCCGCGCTCTGCACGCCGGCCTGGAACAGCGTGACGGCGTCGCAGGCGCTGCCTTTCACGGTCTGCACGTCCAGCTGTTCGCCGGCGATCTCCAGCACCTCCGGGTCCGGGTCGACCAGACAGACGTTGTGCCGGTTGCCCAGCACCTTGCAGATGCTGGTCCCCACGGTCCCGCCCCCGAGGATGACGACGTTCAAAGCGGGCGCGGGAGTTGGGGACGGGGAGCGGAACGGCCGAATGGTAACGAACCTCCCCCGCGCGCCGAATCCGGAGCCTCGGCTCCGGATTCGGCGGAAGGTCCGAGATGGATCGGCCGATTGGTGAACCGGTGTCCCGGTTTGGACGTTCCCCGGGGGGCGACCGGCGGTACACTCCCGCCCGCCCGGCGCTTCCCGTTCTTCGTTTCGCCCGTCTCCCGATTCGCGCTTCGCCCCGTGCCGATGAAACCCCGCGTCTACTGTGCCGGCCCGCTGTTCAACGCCTGCGAAAAGCGGGAGATGACGCAGATCGCCGACCGCCTGGAGGCCTGCGGCTACCCGGTCTACCTGCCGCACCGGGACGGGATGGAGTTCAAGAACGTCCTGCCGCTGTTGGTCCCCCGCGGCTATGAGCCGGCCGAGGCGGCGGAGTTCCTGCACAAGAGCATCTTCGCCCTGGACGTGTACCAGTTGGCGGTCGCCTGCGACGCGATGGTCTGGAACCTGAACGGCCGCGTGCCGGACGAGGGCGCCGTCAGCGAGGCGGCGATCGCCTGGACGCTGGGCAAGCCGCTGGTGGCCTACTCCGACGACGCCCGCTGCCTGATCGAGGGCCGCTTCAACCCGCTGCTGGTCGGGCTGGTGGACTTCGAACACACGGACGATCTGGACGAGCTGCCCCTGCTCCTCGCCGAGGCGATCGACGAGATCGCCGCCGACGACCACACCCCCGCCGCCCTCGAGGACATGCCCCGCCGCTTCCGCCAAACGGTGCGCGACGGCGAGGTGATGTGGAACCTGCTCTCCGACCGCGGCGCCGCGGAGAACAACCTGCTCATCGCCGACACCGTGGAGGAGCTGTTCGCCCCGAAGCGGGAACCGGCGCTGGTCTGAACGGGCGGCGCCCCGTTCCTCCCCTCGCCCCCTTTTGGGGGAGAGGGGTCGGAGCCGTCCACCCTCGCTTGCGCTTCGGGCTCACTCAGAACCCTGAGCGGAGACGTGCGAACCGTTCGCCCCCCTCACCCCCAGCCCCTCTCCCTCAAGGGAGAGGGGAGAAGAGTGGAGCGAACCTCTCCTCCACGGCCGCAGTCCTCGTCCCCCCTCGCCCCCTTTTGGGGGAGAGGGGTCGGGGGTGAGGGGGCAGCGACTCCCGCCAACCGTTTACCGTCCGCCTCGCTCTCCCGTCGGTGGGCCACCGCAGAGAGCGAAAGCGGGCGAACCGTTCGCCCACCCTCACCCCCGGCCCCTCTCCCTCAAGGGAGAGGGGGGAACCATTCCGCAATGCCCACGTCCCTCCCCGACCTGCCCGAACTCGCCCCGCCCGGCGGCGGGGGGTTGGTGCGGTTGCCCGGCAGCGGGGACGTGCCGTTTACGCCGCGGGTGCGGGCGCTGATCGACACCCCGGCGCTGCAACGGTTGCGGCACGTCTCGCAGTTGGGGGTCGCCTCGCGGGTGTATCCCGGGGCGACGCACACGCGGTTCGAGCACACCCTCGGCGTGTACGGCAACGCGGTGCGGTGCCTGCGGAGCCTCGCACGGGTGGAGGCCTTCGCCGCCGCCGCGACGGCCCACGACGCCGAGGTCTTCCTGTGCGCCGCCCTGCTGCACGACGTCGGCCACTGGCCGTTCTGTCACCCGATGGAGGACCTCAAACTCCCCAACGTGCCGGACCATGAGCGCCGCGCCGCCGCCCGCTTCGCCCCCGGCACGCCCGCGGGGGAAGTGTTGGAACGCGATTGGCAAGTGGACCCGGCGGAGGTGGCGGCCTTTCTGACCGGCGACGGCGCCGAGGACCGGCCGGCCCGGGCGCTGCTGCGGGGGCTGCTCGACGGGCCGATCGACGTCGACAAAATGGATTATCTCGAACGGGACAGCCTGCACGCCGGCGTGCCCTACGGGCGGAACTTCGATAAAGAGCGGCTGATCGCCTCCCTGACCGTTCACCCGGACTTCGGCGCCGCCGGCGCCCCGGCGACCCGGAGCCCGACGAACCGGGGTTGCGCCCTGACGAACAAGGGCCGCACCGCCGCGGAACTGCTCGTCTTCGCCCGCTACGTGATGTTCGCGGAGGTCTATTGGCACCACACCGTCCGGGCCGCCACCGCGATGCTGCTGCGGGCGGTCTATAATCGCCGCGCCGAGTTCATCACGCCGGACCTGTTCGACGCGATCGACGGCGAGTTCGAGCAACGGCTGCTATCGGTCTGCGAGGGCACGGACGACGCCCGCCTCGCCGCGGGGCTGTTCCGGCCGGCGGCGGGGGAGGGCATCTATAAGCGGCTGGCGGAGTTCGGCCCGCACGAGGGGGCGGAGGTGTTCCGGCGGCTCTCCGGCCGCCCCTACGCCCAACTCGCCGCGGTCGCCGAAGCGTTAGCCGTCCTCTTAAAGAGGACGGCGAACGTCCCCGCCGACCTCGTCCCGACGGATATCTTGTTGGACGCCCCGCCGGCTCACCGGGAGGTGCAATTCCAGGTGGACGTGATCGGCGCCGACGGCGCCGCCCGCCCGCTGGCCGACGTCTCCCCCGTCACCCGCACCCTGGCCGCGGAGCAGTTCGACGACCACGTCAAACGCGTGCGGCTGTACTGCCACCCCCGCCTGCGGGACGTTCTGAAGCCGCTCGACTGGCGATCGAAGCTGAGCGAAGCGGCGGACGCCGCGCTGGGCTGACGCTCGGCGGTGGGCCGGGGCCGAATGCGGTACGCTCGGGCGGTTTCGTTCCCACTCGGCCCCTGCCGATGTCGCCCGCCCCGTTCGCCGCCCTGCTGCTCGCGTTCGTCCCCGTCCCGGCCGACGGGGACGGCGGCGCCGCGGTGCGGGCCGCCGAGATCCGCGTCGTCGACGCCGCGACCGGCCGCGGCGTGCCGTTGGTCGAGTTGGAAACGACCCACGGCGTGCGGCTGGTCACCGACAACGCCGGCCGGGCCGCCTTCGCCGAGCCGGAGCTGTTCGGAACCGAGCTTTGGCTGAGCGTCCGCGGCCACGGCTACGGGGTGAAGCCGGACGGGTTCGGCTACGAGGGCGTCCGCGTCACGCCCGCCCCCGGCGAGCCGGTCACGGTCGAGGTGAGCCGCCGGTTTCCCGCCGAGCGCGTCGGCCGCCTGACCGGCGCCGGCCGCTGGCGCGACAGCGCCCTGCTGGGCCACGACGCGCCGCCGGAGTTGAACGGCCGCGTCGCCGGGCAGGACAGCGTGCAGGCGGCGGTCTATCGGGACCGCGTCCGCTGGTTCTGGGGCGACACGTCGCGGTTCGGCCACCCGCTGGGCATGTTCCGCACCGCCGCGGCGACCGCCCCGGTTCCCGATCTGCAGCCGGGCGACGACGTGCTGAACGCCCTGCGATACGACTACCTCACCGACGACGACGGCTTCGTGCGGGCGGCGATCCCGCTGCCGGATCGGCCGGAGGGGGTCGTCTGGATCGACGGCCTCTGCGTCGTGCCGGACGAGACCGGCGAGGACCGTTTGATCTGTCACTACTCCCGCCGGAAGGGGCTGGCGGAGGAGCTGGACCACGGCGTGGCCGTCTGGGACGACGCGGCCGCGGAGTTTCGGGCCGTCTCCACGCTGCCGACCTCGGAGCGGTGGCGGCACCCGAAGACGCACCCGATCCGCTACGAAGCCGACGGCCGCGACTGGCTGCTGTTCGGGGCCCCCACGCCGAACGTCCGCGTGCCGGCGACGCTGGCCGCGGTCCTCGACCCGGAGCAATACGAAGCCTTCGCCCCGACCGCCGACGCCCCGTCCGTCTGGCGCTGGCAGACCGAGGCCCCGCCGGGGGACTCGAACGCGGAGCGGAACCTCCTCGACGCCGGCCGCCTCGATCCCGCGGACGCCCGCTTCCTCCCGGCCGACGCCGCGAACCCGGCGGAGCGCGTCCGGCTGCACAGCGGCACGGTGCGGTGGAACGAGTACCGTCAGAAATGGGTGTTGATCGCCGGGCAGATCGACGGCACGTCCCACCTCGGTGAGGTCTGGTACGCCGAGGCCGACGCCCCGACCGGCCCGTTCCGCACCGCGGTGAAGATCGCCTCCCACGACCGCCAGACGTTCTATAACGTCTGCCACCACCCGTTCCTCGACGCGGCCGACGGCCGGACGATTTACTTCGAGGGCACCTTCACCCGCGACTTCTCCGGCAACCCGGAGCAGGTCCCGCGGTACAATTACAACCAGTTGCTGTATCGGCTCGACCTGGACGCCCCGGCGTTGGGGGCGGCGCAAAATTAATCGGCGGAGCCGGCCGTGAGCCCGCAGCGCAAGCGAGGGGAGGGCGGCTCCGCGTCAGGCGCGGCGGGCGCCACGGTAGATCAGGCCGTGCTCGGTCTTCGCCTTGCGGGCCAGCGTGGGCAGTTCGGCGTCGTAGCCGAGCACGATCAGGGCGTCGCCGGCGGCGAGGACGGCGTCGCCGGGCGGGCGGCGGATGATCTCCTCGTCCGCCCCGTGCTCCTTGGCGCCGCGGTGCAGGGCGACGATCAAAAAGCCGATCCCCCCGGCCGCCTCGACTTCGGCCACCGTCGCGCCGACCCAGTCGGAGCCGGGTTCGATCAGCAGTTCGTTCATTCCCAGCCCGATGCGGGCCAGTTCGTCCTGCAAATCGCTGCGGCTCTCGGCGTCGGTGAGCAAACTTTCGGCGCTGGGCCGGGTAATCAGGGAGGCGATCTTGCCGGCGCCGATGCGGGCCGGCAGCACCACGCTGTGGGCCCCGCTGCGGATGAGCTTCTTCTCGCTGGAGGGATCCTCGGCCCGGGCGATCACGCGGACGTTCGGGTTCACCCCCCGGGCGGTGAGGGTGATGAACACGTTCAGCGCGTCGTTGGGCAGCACCGTGGCGAGGGTTTTGGCCCGGGCGACGCCGGCGGTCTCCAGCGTCTCCTCGGTGGTCGCGTCGCCGAGGACCACGAACAGCCCGGCCTCCTCGGCGGCGGCGAGGCGGTCGGCGTCGTTGTCCACCACGACGAACCGCGTGCCGGCCTCCGCCAGTTCGGCGCAGAGAATCCGGCCGACGCGGCCGTACCCGCACACGATCGCGTGGCCGGTCAGGCGTTCGATGCCCCTGGTCATCCGCCGTCGTCCGAGAAGTTGATTAACCTGCCCCTCCGCGAGGGCCTGCACGAGCCCGCCGACGAGGTACAGCCCGCTGGTGGTGCACACGAGGATCACCCCGATGGTGAACAGCCGCAAGCCGGGCTGGTCGGAGAGGTCCCGCACCTCCCCGAAGCCGACCCCGAACACGGTGATCACCACCATATAAAGCGAGTCGACCCAGCCCCACCCGGCCGCTTTATACCCGCAGACGGCCAGTCCGCAGCTGGCCAGCACGAACCCGGCCCCGGTGGCGATCGTGCGGGCCGGCTTGGTCAAAACGCCGACCCGTCCGCCTCGCCGATCTCACGAGGCATCGTCCAGCAGGAGTCATGGCGTTGCAGGCCGACGTGCGGGTAGTACTCCCGAGCCTTCGGGGCGGCGAGCAGAATCAAGGTGGTGCCGCGACCGGCGGCCTCGTGGACGCGGCGGAGCAGTTCCTTGCCGATCCCCCGGCGTTGAAACGCGGCGTCGACGGCGAGGTCCGCCAGATAGGTGCAGCGGGCGTAGTCCGTCAGGGCCCGGGCCACGCCCGCCAGCCGGCCGCCGGCGCGGGCCGTCAGCACCAGGTCGGCGTTCCGCAGCATGTCCTCCATGACCAGCCGATCGTCCACCGGGCGCCGCTCCGCCAGCGTGGAGCGCCGCAGCACGTCCACGAACTCCTCCACCGGCAGGTCCGGCTCCAACCGATAAACCATCTCGCCCAGGCCGGCGTCCGCCATCAGCTTTCCCGAATAAAATGCTGGGCGAAACTGCGAACCTCTTTGCCGTTGAGCACGTGCACGGTCCGCAGGCGTTCGATCGTCGCGGAGCCCATGCGGCTCAGCGGGACGTGCACGAGCTTCTTTTTATATTTGCGGGCCAGCCGGCGGAAGCCGGCGCCGGGCGGGGCCTCGCTGAGCACGGCGATGTGCCGCTCCTCGGCGTATAAACAGGCGCCGGCCAGCAGGCGTTCCTCCAGCGTGTCGCAGAAGTCCAGCCGCCGGTCCCGCCAGACGTCGATCACCGGCCGCGGGGGGAACAGGAACAGACAGCCGCCGTAGGTCGCCCGGGCGATGCCGGGGCCGATCAGGTCGTCCTTCCAGTCCGAGGCGAACAGGGCCAGCGTGGACTCGTCCGCGTGCTCCGCGTGCCAGGTGATCCGCCAGGGATAGTCCCGCGGGTCGGCCGGGCTGTCGAACAGCATCACGACGCTGTCGATGCCCCCCCGCACCGGCGGCAGGTTCTTCACGTAAAGGTCGCCGGTGTGCCAGTTCCGCAGCGTCTCCCGAATATCGAGCCCGTCCCGCAGGCTGGTGGTGAACTTTTCGCTGCGGGCCAGGTCGGAACCGATCAGCTTCAACGCCGTGTCTTTGACGTGCGTGCGGAAGCTTTCAATCTTGCGATCCTCCGGCGGATAGCTGCACTGGCGAAAGGGGTTCCAGCGTTGCTTCCAGTGTTGTTTGTCGATCTCCGGCGGGCGGCGGTTCAGGTCGATCGTCCGCCAGGTCGTCGGCGGGCCGGGCAGGCGGTTGACGGCCTCGCAGACCTCCCCGTCCGGCAACTGCACGCGGCCCGGGGCGAACTTCATCGTGCGGTACGCCGGCTCCTCGGACAGCACGCCCGGCCGGGGGAGATAGTCTCGGGCGGCCTCCATCAGGTGCACCGCGAAGGCGTCCCCGAAGATCTGCTTCGCCCCCACCGCCAAGGTATATAAATCGGGGGTGAGCCGCCGTTCGATCAGGCTGAGGTTCCGCACGTAGCGGAAATAGGTCGCCATCAGCTTCGGCGTGACCGGCCGGGCCCGCTTTTTGTGCTCGGCGACGTAACGATCCCTCGCCTCTAATAACAGCGCCTTCACGCCGTCGACGGAGAGCGTCTCGTCCGGGTCCAACTCCGCCCGAGCTCGTTCGTAGAGGGCGGTGATGAACGGCAATTCGCCCAGACAGAAGGCCAGCGTGCGGGGGGCGACGGAATAAACCTCCGGCTCCTCGACGTACTCGTCCTCGCGCGGGTCGGCGACTTCGAGGTACGCCTCCCGCACCCACGGCCACTCCGCGAAGGGGACGGGGAAGAAGATGCGATCGTAGACCCGCTCCAGTTGCCGGAGCCGGCCGGCCATGTGCTTGCAGCGCTCGGCGAACTGCCCCTTCGGACGCGGCAGGGCGGGCAGCACCGCGGCGGCGTAGCGGGCCGCGGTGGTCCGTTTGAGGGCGTACGGGTCCGGGACCGGCAGGGCGAACGGTTCGTAGCGGTCCGTTTCGAGATCGACGAAGGCCCGGGCCAGGTGTTCCCCGACGGCCCCCCGCACGGCGGCGACGATCGGCTGGCAGGGGTCCACCGGCACGAAGGAAACGCGGGGGTCCCCCTCCCGGTCGCCGGCGGCGGACTCGGGCGAGAACTCGCCCGGCTCGGCCAGACGGGACCAGTCCTTCGGCTCGGCCTGCACCACCGCGGAGACGGCCGGCAGGTGTTGGACGGCCTCCTCCAGCCCCGCCCGGAAGCTCGGCGGCAGCGGCACGGCGAGACAGTCGAAGGCGTGCTCCACGCCCCCATCGGTCCCCGGCACGCCGTTCAGCATCGCCTGCCGCACGGCAACGGCGAAGTCCCCGCTGCCGTTGACCACCGGAAACGCCGTGATCTTCGGGCTCAGCCGGAACACCCCGGACGGGTCCGGCCTCCCGCGATCGGCGGTCGGGTCGGCGGGGGCGTCCGGCGGGGTCATGCCGGGATCGTACCGCGGGCGACAGGTGGGGTCAGCGGCGGCGCGAGCCCACGCTCTGGCAGAGGTCGAAGATCAGCAACGGCAGTTCGACGAACAGCGTACCGAGTACGTACAGGGCTTCGAGCATCGGGCGTGCACGGTTCCGGAGGTCAGTCGCGGCGGTTCGGGCTGGCCCGGTACAGCTCGACGCAGAGGTCGAGCAATGAGCCCAAAGGGTCCAGATCCAGCAGCAGCGCGAGGAATTCGTCCATGCCCCCGATAACGCCCGCCGCGGCCGCTCGGCTCACTTTTCGTCGCCGGCCTTGCCATACTCGTCCAGCAACGCGGCGAGTTCCTGCACGGTCTCCGCGTGCTGCGGGGCGGCGGCGAGGTTCTCGTTTTCTTCCGGGTCGGTCTCGTGGTCGTACAGCTCCGTGGAGCCGTCGCCCCAGCGGGTGAACCGCCAGCGGTCGGTCCGCACGCTGTAGGCCATGCCGCCGTCCCGCTTTCCCCGTCGCACCTGGGTGTAGGCCGGGCGGTCCCAGGCGGCGGCGGGGTCCTTCAACAGCGGGACCAGCGAGACGCCCTCCAACCGGTCCGGGGCCTTGTCGCTCAACCCGGCGAGGTTGGCGAGCGTGGGGTAAAGGTCGACGAACTCCACCGGCCGTTTGCAGGTTGCGCCGCCGTCGGTGAGGCCCGGCGCCGCGACGATCATCGGGGCCGCCGCGGACCGCTCGTACAGGCTCTGCTTCTTCCACAGGCCCTTCTCGCCGAGGTGGTAGCCGTGGTCGCTCCAGAACACGACGATCGTGTTCTCCGTCTGCCCGGCGGCGTCCAGGGCATCGAGGAGGCGGCCGACGTTGGCGTCGAGGAAGGTGACCGACGCCAGGTAGGCCCGCTTGCCGAGTTCCGCCTGCTCCCGCGTCACGCCGAGCCAGGGGTAGGGTCGGGTGAAGGCGGCGGCGGCCTCCGGCACGCCGGCGGGGCGGCCGTCGAAGGGGGGCACGGTGACGGAGCCGGCGGGGTACGGTGCGAAGTGCGGCTTCGGGGCGACGTAGGGCGAGTGCGGGCGGTAGAAGCCGGCGGCGATGAAGAACGGCTTGTCCGGCCGCTCTTTCAGGTGCTCCCGCATTAGCGCGACCGCCCCGACGGCGACCAGCCCGTCGGTGTGTTCCAGGTCCGTGCCGTCCGCCTCCAACGCCGAGATGCTGCTGCCCAAACCGCGTTTCGGCGTGTAGTTGAGGATGAGCCCTTCCTCGGCGACGTCCCGACCGGCGGGGTTGACGACGCGGTCCCAGCTCGGCGGGTCGTCCAGCCCGTCAGTGCCGATGTCCCCCGGGTTGCCGTAGTGATAAACCTTGCCGACGCGGGCGGACCAGTACCCGTTCCGCTTGAAGAGTTGGGGCAGGGTGACGGCGTCCGGGACGGCCTCGCGGACGGACTTGCGAAGGTCGTAGACCCCCAGCGTGTCCGGCCGCAGGCCGGTGAGCATCGAGATCCGCGACTGATTGCACTGCGGATACTGGCAGTGAGCGTGCTCGAAGGTGACGGCCCGCTTCCGGAGGCGGTCGAGGTTCGGCGTGACGACGCCCGGCTCGTCCAGACAGTTGGTCAGGTCGTCGGCGCAGATCAGCAGCACGTTGGGCCGCTCCGCCGCCGCGGCCGGCGCCGCGAGGAGGGCGAACAACAGGCCGGCCGACAGCCGCGGCAGGAGGGGGCGCAACGACATCCAAACGCTCGCGAGGCAGGGAACGATCCCGCCAACGTACGCTGATGCGTGCGTCGCTTCACCCGTCCCTGGCGCCGACGACCGTCGCGTTCTGCTCCCCTCTCCCCCAAAAGGGGGCGAGGGGGGAACGGCGAGGCGCCCGTTCTCGCAGCCCCCCGCCCTCAGATGATGCCGCCGTGGGTGCGATAGGGGGTGGCGGTGTCCGGCAGGTCGAGGAACCAGATCCGCTCCCAGATGCGGGTGATGTGGCGGAGGTTCTCCGACACGTACAACAGCTGGCGGGCCCGCTCGTCGCGTTCGGTGGCGTAGATCGGGACGACGCAGCCGGTTTGAATCGCGGCGGCCCCCAGCAGCAGGGCGAGGGCGGCGGCCGCTTTGAGACGGCGAGCCCGGGCGGGCCGCACCGTCGTGGAGCGAACCGTTGCGGAGCGGGTCGTCGTGGGGGTGGTCATCGGAGGCTCTCTCCCAAACGGCCGCGGGGCCGGGCGGATACCGGGTCGGGACGCACGCCCCCGCCCGCCCTCGGCGAACCGACGGCGAGGCGTGGGGGCCGGGCCCGGGGCGGCCCGGGGGACCGCCGCGACCCGTCATGCCGGAAGAATCGGCCGCTCCGCCCGTCGGCTTCACGCCGCTTGCCCGGCGAGCGCCGGATGACGCCGATTTTCCGGTTTTACCGGCCCTGAGGCCCCGTTTCCCTTCGCGGCCGAACGGGTTCCGCCTTCCGTTCGCCGCCGGTTTGCCGTCCGTCTGGAACTCTGAATGTTGTGGGGTTCCGTCGCGTTCCGATTCGCCGCACGCTCGGGAGGCTCACGCTCCCCGCTCGCCAGGTTCTCCTCTTCCTCGCCCCGTCAGTCGCCGGCGGAGGTCGCCTGGGGCGGGGGATCGGGCCGGACGGGGGGGCGGTCGGCGCTCTGCGGGGGGGCCGGGGCGTGCGGGGGCGTCTGCGGTTGGGCGTAGCCGCGGTTGGAGGCGGCCGGCGGGGGGACGTTCGCGCCGCCGGACGCGGCCGGCGGGGGGGCGAACTGTCGGGCGTGCTGCTCGCGGAGGCGGGCCTCCTCGGCCTTCTCCCGCTCGCGGCGCTCCATGAGTTTGACGCGCTCCTCCATCTCCTTGCCCGGCTTGAAGGCGACGACGTAGCGGGCCTTCACCTCGACCGGCTCCCCGGTCTTCGGATTGCGGGCCTGCCGGGCGGCCCGGCGCTTCACCTCGAACACGCCGAAGTTCCGCAATTCGATCCGCCGGTCGTCCACCAGCGTGTCCACGATGTGGTCGAAGGTCATCTGCACGACCTCCTTGACCGCCATCTGGGTGAGGCCCAGCTCGTCGGCGATCGCCTTGACGATCTCTTTCTTAGTCACCGGGGCGGAGCGGGGTCGGAGGTGCGGGGACGGTGCGATTCGACGGGCGGAGCTGCCGGCACTGTAGGACCGCCCGCGCCGTAATATCAAGCGGCCGCTTTCGTTACGGCGAACGGTCCGCCCGCGCCCCGACGCGACGGCGGGCCGCTCAATCGAACCGTTCGCCGTCGCGGTATAGCCGCACCGTCTCCCGCCAGCCCCGCACGTCGCGGCGGGGCGGCGCTTTGAAGTACCGCCCCATCCGATGCATCGGCGTCTTGCAGTTCGGGCAGGGAAACGGCCGCTGCGGGACCGCGGCGTCCCAGTTCGACGATCCGGGCTGTTTGAAGCTCACCCGACAATGGAAGCAGGCGAAGTGCACCGTGTTCGTCGGATGCGGCACGCCCGGCGTGCGGTCGGGGGGCGAGGGCATTCCGATAGCCTACGCCGCCGCGACCTTCGCCGCGGCCAACAGCCGGTCTCTCAACCCCGCGGCGTAGCCCGGCGGGTCGACGAAGAACTCCGGCGGCAGCACCCGGTAGCTCTGCATCGAGTCGAACACGTGGTTCCAGCCGACGGCCTCCGCGATGTCGAAGCAGCGGTGGGCCCGGCGGACGCGTTCTTCCGTGTCCTGAAAATTGCGGAACCAGAACCAGGTCCACTTCGGAAAATAGGCGAACCGCACCGGCGGCTTCATCACGCAGGCCCGTAGGATCGGGCAGTCGAACTTGGCGAACTCCTCGTTCACCTTCGGCCCGACCGTGACCGTCTGCTCCCGCCGCAACACGCGCTGGAACAGCTCCTTTCGCACGTCGGCGTCCAGCAGGCGGCCGGAGCGGCGCGCCTCGTGGATCGTGCCCAGGGCCGGGGCGAGGTCGGCGCCGACGAGGGGAACCGCGTCGCTCGGGTCGTCCAGTTCGGCGGTGAGGTAGAACTGGCTCCAGGTGTCGACGAACACGCTGCGGTTGGCCTCTTTGAAGCCGTCCGCGAAGCCCTGCAACATCGCGTGCCGGCGGACCATCTCCGCCCCGTTGAGGGCGTAGCGGTAGGAGATCACCCGGCCGAGGGTGCCCGTCGTCTCGAAGAACCCGTAGGCCCAGAGGGCGCCGTGGGCGGCGATCTCCGCAAAGGCGTGGTTGCCGCCGCTGTCGAGATAGATCCGGTGCAGCAGCGCCGCCCGCTGCCGAATGTCGGCGGGCGTCCCGGCGAGGGCGGTCGCCTCGGCTCTGAGAACGGCGTACCGGGCGGCGAGATCCGTCATCGGGGCGGGGGAGAAGGACCGAGGAACCGACAGCCTACCCGGCGACGCATCGGGATTCGTAACCCGTTCGTTGCTCCCCTCTCCCTGGAGGGAGAGGGGCTGGGGGTAAGGGGGACGCACGGTTCGCCCGCTTTGGCTCTCTGCGGGGAGATGTCTGAGGGAGAGCGTGGCGGACGGTGTACGGCCTGCGGGAATCACCGCCCCCTCACCCCCGACCCCTCTCCCCCAAAAGGGGGGCGAGGGGGGACACGGTCCGCGGACGTCAGAGCGTCCGCCGGTCCGCCTGGCGGCGGATGTCTTGCAGGGGCACCAGGTCGCCCACGCCGGCGCCGGGGCACTCGGTTTTCGTCCGTTCCCAGTCGGCGGGGGTTTCGAGGTTGGAATCCCAGAACGGCCAGGTTCGGCACTGGATCGGCCGGGCTTGGTAGACGGTGCACTTGCGGGTGTCGGGGTCGAGGAAGGTGCAGTCGCCGTTCGGCCGTTCCCGCAGGGAGACGCGGCCGTCGATCAGCCGCGTCCGCTTCAACCGCAACTCGATCAGGCTGATCCCGGCCGCCTCGGCGATCGCGGCCTGCTCCTCCGGGTCCACCCAGATCGCCCCCGGCGTCCCCGTGCAGCAGGCTCCGCAGGCGGTGCACGAAAACCGCAGGCCGTCCGCGTACCAGGGCTCCGGCTTCGTCGTCGTTTCACTCATCCGTCGTCTCGTTCAGCGGAACCGGCGGGTTTGGGCATCGGGCGGGTGTAGGTGGCGCTGGTGATCACCCCGCCGGGGCCGTCGCGGCGGAGGTGCACCTCCAGCACGTCGTACCGGCCGGCGAACGGGCTGGCGGCGACGGTCTCCTCCACCGTCTCCAACGTCGCGGCGGCCTGCGGGGGCGGGGTCGCGTGATCCTCGCCGGGATCGAAGGGCACCTTCAACATGACCTGCAACAGGGTGACGTCCGGGTCCGGGCGGCGGCGACGGCCCCCCTCCACCCGCGGACTGCTGCCGGGCAACGCCTCCGCGAGGGCGTCCGCCAACGGCAGATAGTCCGCGGTGCGGGTGTTCCAGAACCAGAACAGCCCCGCCGTCGTGACGCAGCCCAGACAGATCATCCCCATGACCAGCCAGCTGCCCCGGAACGAGCGGCCGCGGGGGGGCGTCGCCTCGCTCGTCGGTTCGCCCGCCGTCGCCTCGTCTCCCGCCGTCACTTGCGCAGGCCCCCCAGCGCGCCGTCCACTTCGCCGTGCACCCGCTGCGGAGCCCGGATCACGAGGACCTGATACAGATCGAAATAACTGGCGCTCGACGGCCCGCCGTTCACGTCCCACGCATCCGGGGCGACGGTGGATTGGATGAGGTCGATCAGCCGGCGGGCGTTCCGCATCTCCGCCGGCCCGGCGAGCGTCTGGCGGCCCCGTCGGCGGTTCGCGGTGGAGACCCGGCCCCGCTTCAGGTCGCGTTCCCACCGCAGGCCCTTGCGGATCAGGTCGTCGCGGGTCTCGGTGAGTTTGTAGGTGAGGGAGCGCTGCAGGTCGCGCCGTTGGGAGTTCCGCAGGCCGCGGACGGAATCGACGCTGCGGAGCAGCCGCACCCCGCCGGGCACGGTGGCGGCGGCCGGCAGGTCCGGGTTGCGGTCCAGCTGCACGAAGGCGTCGAACCGGGCCCGGAACTCCTCCGGCGAGAGCGGCCGGGCGTCTTCGGCGGCCAGCAGCGCCGGCAGGGAGAGCGTCAGCAGGGCGGCGGTCGTCATGGCTCCGGCTCCGCGGCGGGGGCGTCGGGGTCGTCGTCGGCTTCGTTCGTCTGTTCGTCCCCCGTCCCGTCGGCGGCGGGCGGGTCGGCGGTGAGGTCGGCGACGCGGTAGAGCCGCACGGCGCCGGCGTCGTCGCCGACGGCCAGCAGGGTTTCGTCCGGGGAGAGGGCGAGGCTCCGCACCGGGCCCTCGAAGTCCCCGATCGCCGCCAGATCCCGCACCTTCCCGGCCGGGCCGTCCTCGTCCGCTGCCCCTTCAACCTGCTCTCCTTCCGCCTTCACTTCCTCCGGTTCGAATCGCCAGACGCGGAGTTCGTTGCCGCCCTTGGCCCGTCCGCCGCTGCCGGTGGCGAACAGCGGCTGAGAATCGTCCGACGGCAGCCCGAGCGCCGCGTTGACCGGCCGGGCGTGGCCGCCGTAGCGGCCGACGGGCTGCGGTTCGCCCTGCTCATCGAAGCGGGAGAGCCGGGCGGTCTCGTCGGCCCCGCCGGTGAGGACGTAGCCGCCGCCGGTGCTAAAGGTCACGCACTCCGCGGCCCGGGTGTGCGTCGGCAGGGGGAACAGGGCGTCGAGGGTCGCGGCGTCCAACAGGAACGCCGGGCCGCCCTTGGTGTCGCGGTTCGGGTCGCCGAACACGACGGCGAGTCGGTCGCCGTGCACCGCCAGACCCCGGGCCGGGACGCGGGATTCTTCGCCCAGCGGCTGAACGACGACCGGCTCGGAATCCCCCGGCCACCGGCGGACCGTGCCGTCTTCGGCCCCCGCGAACAGGGCGTCGTCGCTCACGGCCAGCCCGGTGACGTAGCCGCGGGGGCCGGTGAACTTCTTCAGTCCGCGGCCGGCGTCCGGGTCCCAGCGGGTGACGCGGCGGTAGTCGCCGACGGTCAGCACGCCCGGTTCGGCCCACCGCAGCGCCTCGGCGAAGCCGGAGCGGGTTTTGAGCGTGCGCACCGGCTCCCCGTCCTCGGCCCCCAGCAGTTCGACCGCCTCGAAGGTGCCGACGGCCAGCGTCTCGCCGTCGGGGCTGAAGGCGAGGGCGGTGACGCGGTCCTCCACTGTCTTCGCCCAGACGGCCGCCGGGGCCGGGGGACCGTCGGCCGGGGCGGCGGGGCGGAGGCCCTCGGGGAGTTGCAGCCCCTCCGGCAGTCCGGGCGGCTGGGCGCCGGCGGGAAGGGCGAACGCGGTCGCCGACAGCAGCGCCGCAACGACGAGCAGCGACCGACGAACCGAGGGGGGGCGGGACGGGGCGAGCATCGTCCGATTATCCTCCCCGGCCCGTCCCACGCCACCGCCCACGTGTCCGCCGCCCCCCCGCCACCCGCCGCTCCGCCGCCCGTCGACCGCCCGCGGATCGCCGTGCGCGGCCGGTCCCGGTGGGGGCTGTGGTGGCGCGACGAACTCGCCGGCGACCCCCGGTTCACGCTGCTCGGACCGGACGACGCCGACGCCCCGGAGCCGGACGCGACCCTCCGCTGCGAGGGCGGCCGGGTGACGATTGCGGTCCCCCACGGCCCCGACGCGGACGAATTGCCCTTCCGCCCGGCCCGCTTCACCGCGGCCTTCCGGGCGGCCCGGTCGGCGGTCGAGTTTCTGGGCGGGAGTCCGCGGGACTTCACCCTCGTCGAACACACGCAGACCCCGCTGGGCGATCTTGAACAGCACGGTACGGCTCTCGACCGGTTGGAGGCCCGGCTGGACGAACTGCTGGCCCTCTCCGACTGGACCGCCCCCCGGGTGACGCACGTCGCCCGAGGCGAACGGGGGGAGGAGGTGACGTTGCGGACGGAGATCGCCGACGGGGCGACCGGCGGGACGGCCTTCGTCGAGATCGTCCGCGGGGCCGCGGTGCGCTGGGACCGCGGCTGGAGCCTCCGCACCCCCGCGGGCGCCTACCACGCCGGGCTGCTGACGACCCGCGAACCCGCCGGCGAGTTGGCCCCGCGGCCGTGGACGGGGGAGGAGTCGTCCCCGTTGGACGCACTGCACGCCTGGGTCGCGACCGGCGAGCCGTGGCCGGTCACCGCCGAGCAGACCGCGGCGGTCGCGGCGTTGCTGAAGGCGATTGAACGCTCGTAGAGCCGCGACTGTGAGGGAGCGTCCCGAGCGGCCCCCGCTCGCTCTCCGCTCGCCCCCGGACAGAGACGCTCCCTCACGGTCGCGGCTCCATCTCTGAGTCGCGTCGTTTCAACACCGTTCCTCGCACAGCCGGGCGACGGCGTGGGCCGGCAGGGCGGCGGAGACGGCGGGGGAGAGCGCCTCCGCGAACGTGATCCGCTCCACGGTCGGGGGCGGCCAGTCCTTCAACCACGCCTGCAACACCGGCGTACCGGACCCGGCGAGCAGCAGGCGGTCGAACTCCCCGTGGCGGTCGCACAGCGTCTCGACGGCCGTCGTCAGCAGGCTTTCGGCGTGTTGGGCGTAGAGGTACGCGACCATACCGATCTCTCCGTCGGCGATCTCCGACCGATCCGCACAGACCATCCGGGCGAGGCGCCGCTCGCAGTTCTCCCGCGTCGCGGGGCGGCCGTCGGCGGTGTCGCGGTCGTCCGGGTCCGGCGGGAGCGTGCCGAGGGCGACGTAGGCGTCCTTCGCTGTGGCGAACAGCTCCGCGGCGGCGGGAATCGCGATGCGAGCGCCGGAGTCGATCAACAGTTCCCCCGCCACGCAGACCGGCGTGCGGCCGGCTCCGCGGTACAGCAGTTCGTACGACTTCAGCCGTTCGAGGTCCGTCCGCCCCGTCGGGACCGGCACGCCGTCGGTCAGCCAGGTGAAGTCCGTGGTGGTGGAGCCCATGTCGATCAACAACGCCTCCCCCTCCGGCACGCAGCGGCCGACGAAGGTGGCGGTCGCGTGCCAGTTCGCCGCGGCGGTCAGTTGCCAGAACTCCCGGGCGGTGTGCGGGTCCACGAACTCCCCGCTCGTCTGCCAGACCCAGACCGGCCGGCCGTGCGCCACTTCGTCCACCGCGTCGAGGATGTGGGCGACGCCCTCGGCCTTCGTCTCGAAGCAGTCGCACAGTTCGCCGGTCATGGTGACGGCGAGGCGGTCGAACGGGGCGAACCGGCCGCACAGTTCCCCCAGCGCCGCGGCGAGGCCGGCGGGGTTCTGCCAGAGGGCGAAGGGGACGGAGGCGGCGCGGTCCTCGCCGTCGGCGGCTTTGAGGTTCGCGCCGCCGATGTCGAGGCCGAGGGTGGACAAGGCGGAAGGGCGCGGGCGAAAGGCGGAGGGGTTTGGAGCCGCGCCCGCCCGCCACCGCAGCGGGGGGAAGGACCGTTCGGGGAACAGCAGCCGCTCGGCGAGGTTGTCCGGGGTGAGGGCCCGGTAACCGAGGTAGCTGGTCGTGAGGCGAGGGTTCACCTCGATCAGCACCGGGTCGAACGACCCCTCAAACGGTTCGTCGGGGATCACGAAGTCGATCCCCCACCACCCCCGCAGCCCGGGGAGGGCGGCATGCACCTGCCCGACGAGCCGGCGGACGGCTTCTTGGTCCACGTCCGCCGCGGGGACCGTGCCGCCGTGGTAGGAGAGCCGGCCGGGGGAGCCGTCGATCTGGATGTGTTGAAGCCCGGCGGGCAGCGGAGTGTCGTTGATGACGGCGACGGAGCAGGGGCGGCCGGGGATGTACTGCTCGTGGATCAATTGTTCCCCTACCCGGTCCGGCCAATCTAAGAAATCCAGCGCTTTGCTGAGCCCCTCAACGAACTCGTCGTTGTTACGAAAGAGGATCGCGGCGCCTCCTGCCCCATGCCGCGGCTTCATAATTAGTGGGCCGTGGGGCAGGAGATCGCCGCCTTCGATCAGCGGCCACGGCGGAAGGTGCCGCTTGTTGCGCAAGTGGTCGTATGTCCGTCTTTTGTCCCCGCAGATCCGCACCGCGTCCGGCTCCGCCCCCAGCCAGTTGCCTGAGGTTTCCTCTGCTCGCTCCGCCAACAGATCGCCCGTCTCCGGGGCGATGTGCAGCGTGGCGTCGCATTCGGCGGAGAGATTCGGGAACAACTCGTCGAACGCGCCGCCTAACGGCGACGGCGAAACGGGGACGACTTCGACGCCCGCCACGCCGAACGGCGGCAGGCCCTTCGCCCACGTCACGACGACCTCCACCCCCTCGACCCGAACCGCGTCGGCGGCAAGGGCCCGCAGCATGGCGGCGCCCTCGGGGAACAGCGGGTCCGCCTCCGCCCGGTGGACGGCGCCGCAGGTGAGGTGTTCGGAGAGGAAGACGCGCATCGGTCCGGCAGCGTAACCCCATCCTCTCCTTTTTGGGCGGCGGGGCGTTCCGTTCTCAGCAGGGCGAGCAGGTCGGGGACGCGGTTGGCCTGCCGCGCCCGCGGCCGGCGGGGGGCCGGCGCGGCGGCGGACGTTCGAGCGGCGTTTCCCCCCGTCGACCCGAACTGCGCGACTCTGGCCGAAAGGGGGAGGGGGAGAGCGGGGCAGCGAGGGGAGAGCGAGCCGGCCTGTTGGGCCCCCGTCGCGGCCCGCTAGAATGCGGGGTCGGGATCGGCCCCCGCCCCAGCGACGGTCGCCGATCCGTTACCGTTCGCCCCGCTTCGCGGTTGCGCTTCCTGTCATGATCGAAACCGTCACCCCCGCCTTCGACGACCGCGTTCAACCCCCCGTGGCGGACCGCTACGACGCCGTGGTGATCGGCGGCGGCCCCGCCGGCAGCGCCGCCGCGGCGACCCTCGCCGAGGCCGGCAAGAGCGTCGCCCTGCTGGAACGCCAACCGGCCGGCCGGTTTCACGTGGGCGAGTCGCTCATCCCCGAGACCTACTGGAGCCTCAAGCGGCTCGGCCTGCTCGATCGGCTGGAGGAGGTCGGGTTCGTCAAGAAGTATTCCGTCCAGTTCGTGAACGAGATGGGCAAGGAGAGCGCCCCGTTCTACTTCGACCTGGACGACGCCGGCCGCCCCAACGGCAAAGAGGGCACGCAAACCTGGCAGGTCGAGCGCGGTCCGTTCGACCGCATGCTGTTGGAGCGGGCGGAGGAGCTGGGGGCCGTCGTCCGCACCGACGCCCACGTGCTGGACGTGCTCTGGGACGGGGAGCCGCTGGACGCCGACGGCAAGCCGAACGCCGACGCCAAGGCCGCCGGGGTGAAGGTGAAGTTCGGCCGCGGCGACGCGGCCTTCACCAAGGAGATCCAGTCCGAGGTGTTGATCGACGCCACCGGGCAGACGGCCTTCATGGGCCGCCGGCTGGGCACGATGCAGGCCGACCCGCACCTCAAAAAGGGCACCCTTTGGAGCTACTGGGAGAACGCGGAGCGCTCCCCGGACGACCCCCGCGAGGACGGCTGCACCGTCATCATTCAGGGGAAAGAGAAGAAGTGCTGGTTCTGGTACATCCCGCTGGGCGACGGCATCACCTCGGTGGGCTGCACCGGGGATATGAGCCACATGTTCGGCCCGCACCGCTCCTCGCCCGCGGAAACCTACGAGAGCGAAATCGCCGCCGCCCCCGGCATCGCCAAACGGCTGGAGAACGCGACCCGCGTGCGGGACGTGTTCACCACGAAGGACTTTTCGTATTACAGCGGCGTCGGCGCCGGCAACGGCTGGACGCTGGTGGGGGACGCCTTCGGCTTTATCGACCCGGTCTATAGCTCCGGCGTGTTTCTGGCGCTGGACAGCGGCATCCGCGGCGGCGAAGCGGCCGTGAAGGCCCTGAACGCCGGCGACGTCTCCAGGGAGACGCTGGGCGCCTGGCAGCCGGAATATAAAAAGGGCGTGGAAAACTTCCGCAAGCTGGTCTACGCCTTTTACGACGACAGCTTCAGCATCGGCGGCTTCCTGCGGGATTTCCCGCAATATAAAATGGGCATCGTGGACGTGCTGATCGGCAACGTCTTCCGCCCGGAACTGGACGAAATGTTCCGGCACATGCCCCAAAGCCGCCGGGCCGCGACCGCGGCGTAGTTCGCGCTGCGGCGCCGCCGGCCCGACCGCCCCCGTTCGCTTAGGCCCCTCCGTTCGCTCAGGCCCCTCCGTTCAGAACCTGCCATGGCTCGTTGGCCGGGACTCGCCCAGTTCCAACTGACCGGCCGCGCGGCCCTCGTCACCGGCGGGTCGAAGGGGCTGGGCGAGGCGATGGCCGCGGGGCTGGCCTCCGCGGGGGCGAACCTCTGCCTCGTCAGCCGGCACGGGGACGAGGCCGCCGCGGCGGCGGAGCGGATCGCCGACGAGTACGGCGTGCGGGCGCTCGGCGTCGCCGCGGACGTCGCCGACGAGGCCGCCGTCGTCGCGATGTTCGACCGCTGCGAGGCGGAGTTCGGCCGGCTCGATATTCTGGTGAATAACGCCGGGATCAACGTCCGCGGGCCGATCGACGAACTGAGCCTGGAGCAGTTCCGCGCCGTGCAGCGGCTGAACGTGGACGGGCTGTGGCTGTGCTCCAAGTACGCCCTCCCGGCGATGAAGCGGGGCGGGTACGGGCGGATCGTCAATTTGGCCAGCACGCTGGGGGTCGTCGGGCTGGCCGACCGCACCCCCTACGCCAGCAGCAAGGGAGCCGTGGTCCAAATGACCCGGGCGCTGGCTCTGGAGGTGGCCGGGACGGGCGTCACCGTCAACGCGATCTGCCCCGGGCCGTTCCTCACCCCGATGAACGCGCCGATCGCCGACACCGAGGAGGCGAAGCGCTTCGTCGTCGGCGCCACGGCCCTGGGCCGCTGGGGCGAACTGCACGAAATCCAGGGGGCCGCCATCTTTCTGGCCAGCCCCGCGTCCAGCTACATGACCGGCAGCCTGCTGACGGTCGACGGCGGCTGGACCGCCCGCTGAGGCGTTCGCGGTCGCCCGTTCGGGCCGCAAGGATACCCCCCGGGGGAATGTCCCGATTCCCGCGGGTCGGCCCGTTCCTACGATGCCGGTCCGTCTCGTATTGAATCGGATTCTCACATGTCCAACCTGCCCGTCGTCGACGCCCCGCCCGCCGCCAAGCCGGCCGCCAAGCCGGCGAAACCGGCGTGCGGGTCCTGCTGCGGGGCGGACGACGGGATCCCGGAGAACCCCGCCGCCGGCTTGGCCGGGGCTCCGCCGGGCCGGGTTACGTCGCGCCACGCCGCCGGCGGCCGGGTCTGGACCTGCCCGATGCACCCGGAGGTGGAGCGCAGCGCCCCCGGCGACTGCCCAAAGTGCGGCATGGACCTCGAACCGATCGAGGAGCCCCTCCCGCAGGCCGCCTCCGACCACGGCGCCCACGGCCCCGGCGACGGGCACGGCCACGGCGACGAATCCGGCAGCGACCTCGCCGCGGTCACGCGGCGGTTCTGGATCGCCACGGCCCTCGCCGTGCCGGTGGTCGTTCTGGCGATGGGGCCGATGCTCGGCCTGCCGGTCGACGATTGGCTCAGCCCGGCGGCGAACCGCTGGCTGCAACTGGCGTTCGCCCTGCCGGCGGTCCTGTGGGCGGGCTGGTCGATCCTCGAACGGGGCGTGCGGAGCCTGTGGCCGCCGCGGCCCAATATGTTCACCCTGATCGGCCTGGGGGTCGCCGCGGCGACGGTCTACAGCGTGATCGCCACGGCGGTTCCCTCCGCGATCCCGGAGGCGTTCGGCGAGGGCGGCCCGGACGGCAACGTGCTTCCGCCGGTCTATTTCGAGGCGGCGGTGACGATCGTGGCGCTGGTGCTGCTCGGCCAAGTGCTCGAACGCCGGGCCCGCCGCCGGACCGGCGACGCGATCCGCGAGTTGATGAACCTCGCCCCCGCCACCGCCCGGCGGGTGCGACGCGCCGGGGAGCAGGGGGACGGCCGGGAGGAGGAGGTCCCGCTGTCGGCGGTGCAGCCGGGCGATCGGTTGCGGGTGGTCTCCGGCGCCGCGGTGCCGGTGGACGGCACGGTGGCCGAGGGCGGGTCGCACGTGGACGAATCGATGCTGACCGGCGAGCCGGAGCCGGTCCGCAAGGAGCCCGGCGACGAGGTGACCGGCGGCACGGTGAACGGCAGCGGGTCGTTCACGATGACGGCGGAGCGGGTGGGGGCGGACACCGTGCTGGCCCGGATCGTCACGTTGGTGGCGGAGGCCCGCCGCAGCCGGGCGCCGGTGCAGGACCTCGCCGACCGCGTCGCCGCCTGGTTCGTCCCCGCCGTGGCGCTGTGCGCCCTGCTGACCTTCGCCGGCTGGTCGCTGCTGAGCGACCGTCCGGACCGGCTGGCCGTCGGGGCGGTGGGGGCGCTGTCGGTGCTCATCATCGCCTGTCCCTGCGCGTTGGGGTTGGCGGTGCCGATGAGCGTGACGGTGGGCGTCGGCCGCGGGGCGAAGGCCGGCGTGCTGGTCCGCGACGCCGCGGCGCTGCAGGGCTTGGCGAACGTGGACGCGGCGCTGCTGGACAAGACCGGCACCGTGACCGAGGGCGCCCCGCGGGTGACGGAGGTCGTGCCGGCCGCCGGGACGACCGCGGAGGACCTGCTGCGGCTCGCCGCCGCGGCGGAGCGGGGCAGCGAACACCCCCTCGCCGCGGCCGTTCTGGCCGCGGCCGCGGAGCGGGGGCTGACCGTGCCGGACTCCACGGACTTCGCCTCGATCACGGGGCGGGGGGTGGCCGCGACGGTGGACGGCCGCCGGACGTTCGTCGGCTCGCGGGAGCTGTTGGTCGGGGAGAACGTCGCCGAGGCGGACCTGCCCGCCGACCCGGACGCCCTGCGGGCCGCCGGCCGCACGGTGGTGTTCGTCGCCGCCGAGGCCGACGGGGGCGGAGAAGCCGCGCTGCTCGGCCTGCTGGGGATCGCCGACCCGATCCGCAAGGACGCGAAGGCGACGATCGCCGGGCTGCGGGACCTTGGTTTGACCGTGCGGCTGCTGACCGGCGACGACGCCGGCACCGCGGCGGCGGTCGCGGGGCAGGTGGACGTGGCGGCGGAGGACGTGACCGCCGGCGTCTCCCCGGAGGGCAAGCACGACGCCGTCCTCGCCCTGCAAAAGCGGGGGCGGAGCGTGATGATGGTCGGCGACGGGGTGAACGACGCCCCGGCCCTGGCCGCCGCGGACGTAGGCTGCGCCGTCGGCGGCGGCGCCGACGTGGCGATCGGGGCGGCGGACGTCACGCTGGTCGGCGGGGACGTGGCGGCGATCGCCCGGGCCGTGCGGCTGGGCCGGGCCGTGATGGGCAACGCCAAGCAGAACCTCGCCCTGGCCCTGGTCTACAACGCCTGCGCGATTCCCGCGGCGGCCGGGCTGCTGACGGCGCTGTTCGACGTGCCGCTCTCCGTCGTGCCGATGCTCGCCGCCGCCGCGATGGCCTTCAGCGACGTGAGCGTCATCGGCAACGCCCTGCGGCTGCGGGGGGCGAAGCTGGAGGCGTAGGAGCCGCTCCGCGGATCGTCTCACGAACCGGGAGGCCCCGTGGGAACGGGGCGTCCCGACGGCGGCGCGGAGCCCGCCGTGCGGTCCGCAGAGCGGACCCTACGCCCCGGTCCGCTTTCGCCGCCGCCGGGACGCCGCCACACTGCCGGGCCGCTCCCGTCCCGGCCGCCGGCATGTTCGCTTCGTTCCCGCACCTTCTCGCCCAGGCCGGCGGCGGCGGCGGTTACGGCGGCGGAGGAGGCGGCGGCTTCGGCGGCGGCGGCGGCGGGGGGTTCAGCGGCGGCGGGGGCGGCGGGTCGGGCGACGGCGGCGAGGCGCTGATCGCCTTGGTCCACCTGACCGTCCGCTACCCGCACATCATGATCCCGGTGTGGATCGTCCTCGCGCTGGTCTTCTACTACGGCAAGAACGAGGAGAAGTCTTACCGCGTCAGCCGCACGATCCGCCGGGGCAAGAAGGTTCAGGAGCGGGACCGCCGCGAAGGCGCCCTGCAGAAAGTGCGGGACCGCGACCCCGCCTTCACCGAAGAGCTGTTCCTCGATCGCGTCTCCCACGCGTTTCTCACCACCCAGTATGCCTGGAGCGAACAGAACCTCTCCACCTGCCGGGCCTTTCTTTCCGACGGCGTCCACGAGCGGTTCGAGCTTTATATCGGGATGCAGAAGGCGGAGGGGATCCGCAACCGGATGAAGCGGGTGACGGTGGGATCCGCCAGGATCGTCTCCGTGGAGAGCGCCCCCCACTTCGACACGATCCACGTCCGCATCGCCGCCGCGGCGGTCACCTACAACGAGAGTCTGACCACCGGGAAGCGGGTCTCCGGCGGCAGCGATTCGAGGCCGACGCCGTTCACGGAGGTGTGGTCCTTCTCCCGCCGACCCGGGGTGCAGACCAGCGCGGACCGCTCCGTGCTGGAGGGCCGCTGCCCGAACTGCGGCGGCCCGGTCGCGATCGTGGACCGGGCGGAGTGCCCGCAGTGCGGCTCGATCGTGAACTCCGGCCAGTACGACTGGGTGCTGGCGGAGATTACGCAGGACTCCGAGTGGGTCGTCCCGCCGGCCGGCGCCGCCGTGCCCGGCTGGGAGGAGCTGCGGCGGGCCGACCCGCACCTCAACGTGCAACACGTCGAAGACCGGGCCTCCGTCGTCTTCTGGCGGGCGATGATGGCCGTGTACCACGACGACTTCGCCCTCGCCGCCCCGGTCGTGCAGCGGGGGGCGGAGACGGTCCCCCGCCGCTGGCACCGGGGCGAGGACCGCTTCTGGAAGACGCCCGCGGTCGGCGTGGTGGAGTTGGTCCGCTGCCAGCCCGC
>NZ_JBINJD010000230.1:0-6236 GCF_043951915.1 Alienimonas sp. DA493
CGAGTGACGCTCCCTCACGGTCGCGGCTCCAACCGCAGCACGGAATGACGCTGAGAGACCTCGCCGCCCGCGTGCTGCTCTCGGCGGAGATCGACCGCAAGCTGCGTCCGCCCCGCGGGCCGCTGACGGACGAGCGCCCGGGTTCGGCGGTGCGCGTTGCCGTGCCGGCCCGGCCCGCGGGGCTGCGGTTCCGCTACCGGAAGAACGGCCCGAAGCTGCCCCGCGGGGACGCCCTGCGGGACCGCGGCCGCCGCGGCGTGGCCCACCACATCCTCGCCAATCACGAGTTGCAGGCGGCCGAGGTGATGGCCTCCGTGTTGCTGGCCTTCCCCCGGGCCCCGGCGGCGTTCCGGGCGGAGTTGGGGGCGATCCTTTGCGACGAACTGCGGCACACCCGCATGCACCTCGCCCGGGCCGCGGCCTGCGGCGCCCGGTTCGGGCAGTACGTCGTGAACGGCCACGTCTGGCGGAGCGCCGCCCGGTTTCGGGACGAGGCGGAGTACCTGTGCGTGCTCCCGCTGGTGTTCGAGGCCCGTAACTTGGACGAGTCGTTGGAACTGGCCGCCCAGTTCGACGCCGCCGGCGACCCGAAGGGGGCCGGCGTGATGCGGGCGATCCACGAGGACGAAATCGAACACGTCGCCTTCGGCCTGCGGTGGCTGGGGCGGTTCGCCCCGGAGATCGGCGAGGGAGACGGGGGCGATGAGTTCGACGCCTGGGCCTCGCGGCTGGAGATGCCGAATCAGCCGGCCCGGGCGGTGGGCCGCACCTTCCTCGAGCCGCCGCGGCGGGCCGCCGGCATGAGCGACGCCTTCCTCGCCAAGCTGCGACGGGCGACCGCGGCGTCCGGCGGGGCGGCGACCGGTGAGGAAAAACGTTCCGACCAGGAAAAAGGCTGAGGTTCGGCGCTGACACGCGGACCCCGCCTGCTGTACATGCGGGCGTGCCCCGTCGCCCCGCCACGTTGCCGATCTCCGCGGACGCCCCGGCGGCCGTCGCCGACGGCGCCCGTCTGCCGGGGTTCGAGCGGGTGCGGGCCGGGGCGATGCTGCTGGTCGTCGCCTTCCACGCCGCCCTGCCCTACGCCTGCGGCGAACTGCCCGGTCTGCTGTGGACCGTGCCGGTCGGCGAGGAGACCGCCGGGCGGTTCGCCGACCCGCTGTTCTGGGTCGCCGAGGCCCTCGTCATGCCGCTGTTCTTTGGCATGAGCGGGTTTTTCAGCGGTCGGTTGGCGGAGCGGGACGACGCCGCCGCGTTCGTCTCCGGGCGGGTGAAGCGGATCCTCGTGCCCCTGCTGGTCGGCCTCGCGACCGTGGTGCCGGCCTCGCTGGCGATCTGGGTCTTCTCGCTGCCCCTCACCGGGCGGATTAGCTGGGCGGAGTTCCGCGAACTCGATCTGCCCGGGTGGGTTGAGGACGTGCTCTGGGGGACCTCCCACCTGTGGTACCTCGAATATCTGTTCCTCTGGTCGCTGTTGCAGGTCCCGCTGAACGCCGTCGCCGCCGCGGCCGACCGGGGGGAGAACCCCGCCGCCGCCCGGGCGCTGAATTGGCTGGACGGCGTGATGCGCACCAGTTGGCGCTGGACGCTGCCGACCGCGGGCCTGTTCGTCGTGCTGGCCGCGGAGCCGGAGATCTATCTGGGCTTCCAGCACCACTGGTTCCCGCACACGGAGAAGTTTTTGCACTCCGGCGTCTGCTTCCTGTTCGGCTGGCTCTGCTGGCGGAACCGCGCGGCGCTGGCGGACTCCGCGGGGGCCGTCGGCCCGCTGACGCTCGCCGCGGCCGCGGCGGCCGTTCCGCTGGTCCTCGCCGTGCGGACGACCGTGCTGGCGGACGGCTCGGACCGCCTGTTCGTGCTGCCGGCGGCCCTGTGCGCCGGTTGGGGGCTGACCGCGGCGCTGGTGCACGGGGTCAGCTCCGGTCGCCCCGCCGGGGCCGTGGTCACCAAGCTGGCGGGGGCGTCGTTCTGGATCTACGTGATCCACCAGCCCCTCGTCGGGGGGATGCAGTTGGGCCTGTGGTTCGCGGACCTGCCGGCGGACGTCGAGTGGCTGCTCGTCTTCGCCGCCGCCCTGGGGCTGACGCTGGCGACCGAACCGCTCTCCCGCCGCACCCGCTGGGGCCGCCTGCTGACCGGCCGCTCCGCATCGGCCCTGGCCCCCCGCCCCGTCGCGGCGCCCGCCCCGACGTCGGCCGAATCGCGGCGCGAGGCGGCGTAAGTCTTTCCTTTGAACCTCTCTCCGGGTTGCGGTTTCGCGGCGCCGGAATATCCTGACGGCCCCGCGCTCCCGGCCGACCGCCCCGCTGATTCGATGAAAAAAGACATTCACCCCGACTACCGCCCGGTCGTGTTCCGGGACACCAACAGCGGCGAGGAGTTCCTGACTCGCTCCACGATGCAGTCCAAGGAGACGTGCACCTTCGAGGGCAGCGAGTACCCGCTGGTCAAGGTGGACATCTCCAGCACGTCCCACCCGTTTTACACGGGCAAGATGAAATACGTGGACAGCGCCGGCCGCGTCGAGAAGTTCCAGAAGAAGTACGCCAAGTTCGCCAAGAAGAAGACTGCCGACGCTGCGGAGTAGCGTCGCGCCTCGTCGCCCGGGCCGTGTCCGACGGCCCGGGCTTTTTCATGCGCCGACCGCCGTCGGGTCCGCCCCGCGGACCGCCTCCCTTCTCCACGCCCGCCCCGCACACGGTCCGCAGAGCGGCCCCCACGCCCATGTTCCCCTCCCTCGAACAGAAATACGCCCGCTTCGAGGAACTGGAAAAGCAACTCCAGAGCCCGGACGTCGCCTCCGACATCGATCGGATGATCGAGCTCCAGCGGGAGCACGGCGGCCTGCAAAAGGTGGCTCTCCCGGTGCGCGCCTACCACGAACTGGAGGAGAACCTCGCCGCGGCGAAGGAGATGCTCGCCGAGGAGACCGACGCCGACGCGAAAGCCTACGCCCAGGCCGAGGTGGACGAACTGGAGGCCAAGCGGGAGCAGATGGCCGCCGAATTGGAGGAGCTCGCCGCGGCCGGCGACGCGGCGACCCGCGGTTCGCTCATCATGGAAATCCGCAGCGGCGCCGGCGGCGACGAGGCCGCCCTGTTCGCCCGGGACCTGTGGGAGATGTACCGCAGCTACTGCGAGGGCAAGGGCTGGAAGATCGAGGTGATCGACAGCAGCGCCACGGACCTCGGCGGCTTCCGCGAACTCACCTTCAGCGTGACCGGCGACGGGGCCTTTCTGAACCTCCAATTCGAATCGGGCGGCCACCGCGTCCAGCGGGTGCCGGAGACGGAGACGCAGGGCCGGGTGCACACCAGCGCCGCGACCGTCGCCGTGCTGCCGGAGGCCAGCGAGGTGGAGGTCGAACTCAAGCCAGAGGACCTGGAGATCGACACCATGCGGGCCGGCGGCCCCGGCGGGCAGAAGGTTAACAAAACGGAGTCCGCCGTCCGCATCACCCACACGCCGACCGGCCTGGTGGTGAAGATCCAGGACGAAAAGTCCCAGCACAAGAACCGGGCCAAGGCGATGCGGGTGCTGCGGAGCCGGTTGCTGGAACTCCGCGAGGCCGAGGCGAACGCCGCCCGGGCCGAGAACCGCCGCACCCTCATCGGCTCCGGCGACCGCAGCGAGCGGATCCGCACCTACAACTACCCCCAAAACCGCATCACCGACCACCGCATCGGCCTGAGCATCCACAAGCTCGACCAGGTGATGCAGGGCGACCTGGAAGAACTCATCAGCGGCTTGCTGGAGTTCGACCGTCAGGAACGCCTGAACGCGACGGCGTAGAGCCGGGGGCGGTCCGCGCTAATCCCGTCGCGGGACGCTGCGGCCGGTTTCCTTCGTCGCTTTGAGCAGCGCCTGCATCTCGGCCAGAACCTGCGGCTCCTCGTCCGCGACGTTATCCTGCTGCCCGGGGTCCATCGCGAGGTTGTAGAGCGAGTACCGAGCCTCCGGCGCCGGTTCGGGGAGCTGATACTCCCGGAGTTGCGGATGGTTGGCGTAGTTGTTGCCGCCGGAGCCGGGGTGGTCGAGGTACGCCCAATCGCCGCGTCGCAGCGCCAGCGTCCCGCGGCCGCGGAACCCCTGCACGAGCAGGTAGGGGCGGACCGGCCCGTCCGACGGCTCCGACGGCTCCGACGACAGCACGGGCCGCAGGCTGAAGCTGTCCTCCGCCGCGTCGTTCGGCAGCTCGTAGCCGACGATGTCCGCGGCGGTCGCCATCACGTCCGTCAGCGACACGAGTTCGTCCGAGACGGACCCCGGCGCGATCCGGCCCGGCCAGCGGGCGATGAACGGCACGCGGTGCCCGCCCTCCCAGTTGTCCCGCTTCACGCCCCGCCACGGCCGGGAGCCGTCGTGATCGTGGTCGTGCCGCATGTGGTAGACCGTCGGGACCTCCGGTCCGTTGTCGCTGGTGAACAGCACCAGCGTATTCTCCGCCAGCCCCAGTTCGTCCAACGTCTTCATCAGCGCCCCGACGATCGCGTCCAGTTCGAGGATGAAGTCGCCGTGCGGCCCGGCGCCGCTCTTCCCCTTGAACGGGTCCGCGGGAAAGGAGGGCAGGTGCACCGCCTGGGCGGAGTGAAACAGGAAGAACGGCCGCTCGGGCGTGTTGGCGACGTGCTCCCGCAGGAACGTCTGGCTCCGCTCCAGGAACTCGAGGTCGACGGTCTCCAGATCGAAGTCCGGAGCTTGAAATCCTGGCCGATTGTCGTTGGCGTAGGGGTGCCGGGGGAGCGTCGACTTGTCGAGCCGGCCGGTCGGCGGGAGCGGGATGCGGGCGCCGTCGATGTAGGCGTACAACCAGTCGGTCGTGGGGCAGCAGGCCGTGCCGAAGAACGTATCGAACCCGCAGTCGAGCGGGCCGCCGTCGATGCGGCGGGCGTAGTCGATCCGCTTCACGCCGTCCGGGCCCCCGTTGTGGATCGGCTCGCCCGCCTCGTCGTAGAACGTCAACCCGAGGTGCCACTTCCCCACGCAGGCGGTCGCGTAGCCCTCCTGCCGGAGCATCTCCGGAAGGGTGAGCTTGCCCGGGGCGATCAGCGACGGTCCGCCGGCCCCGGAGAAGACGCGGCCGCCGTTCGGCACGCGGAACGGCATCTGGCCGGTCAGCAGCCCGTACCGGGTGGGCGTGCAGACGGTGCAGGGGGTGTGAGCGTCCGTAAATCGCATCCCCTGCGACGCCAGCCGATCCAGGTTCGGCGTCGCGATCCGGGACTCCGGGTTGTAGCAGCTCACGTCCCCGTACCCGAGGTCGTCCGCGAGGATCACAAGCACGTTCGGCCGCTCCGTCTCCTCCGCGGCGGCGGCGCCCGCACAGGCGACCGCCCACAGCGGGACGAGCGCCGCGAGGCTGCGAAGGAACGGGGGACGACGAGCGGCGACGGCGTGCATTCCTCCATCAGAACCGCCTTCGCGGCCGGGAGCCAGCGGTCTCGCGTCCCCCGGCCGACATCCGGGCCGCGGGGCCGTCACAGGCTCCGCACGAAATCGCCGACGCCGTTGAGCAGCATCTGCGTGGCGAGCAGGACGAGGATCATCCCCATCAGCCGCTCCAGCGCCCGGGAGCCCCGCCGGCCGATCACGGCGAGGATCTTCGGCGAGCCCACCAGCAGCACGGTGGTCCCGAGCCACGCCAGCAGCAGCGCCGCGGTCCATTCCCACATGTGATCCGGCTCCTTCGAGCGGAACAGCAGCAGCGCCGCGATCGTCGAGGGCCCGGCGATCAGGGGGACGGCCAGCGGCACGATGAACGGGTCGTCGGTCTCGAACTCCGCCCCGCCGTCGCCACGGCCGGGGAAGATCATCCGCAGGGAGATGACGAACAGCAGCACCCCGCCGGCGATGTTCAGGGAGGATTCCGTCAGCCCCAAAAAGGCGAGGATGAAATGCCCCGCCCACAGGAACCCCAGCAGGATCACCAGCGCGATCGCCAACTCGCGGGCCACGACCGCCGTCCGGCGCTCCGGTTCGAGTTTCGACAGGACCGCGTTGAAGACCGGCGCGTTCCCCAGCGGGTCCATGATCAGGAACAGCGTCACCGCGGCGGAGGCGACGCCCTCGAGGTCGTTCCCGTTCACTGCTCGGCCTGAAAAAGGCGGCCCCCGCCGACTGCGGGGCGTCCGCCGAGATCATACCGGCCCCCCGGCGGCGCCCGTTCGCTCCGCGGGGGCGGCGGCCGGTTCTTGAGCGGGCGGCGCGGGACCTCTACGCTCGGGGGATCAGGGCCG
>NZ_JBINJD010000231.1:0-6233 GCF_043951915.1 Alienimonas sp. DA493
CTCGGAGGGTCCGGGACGCTTGGGCGACCGGGTTCAGTTCTCCGCCGCGGCGGTCACTCGCCGTCGACGTCGAAGCAGTACAGCCGAGAGCGGTCCGAGACGAACATTTTGCCGTGGGCGATCGTCGGGGTGCTGTAGACGGAGGAGGAGAACATCTTCTCCTCGATCACGTTCTCCTCGCGGCCCAGTTCCATCACGGTGAGGTCGCCGTCCTCGTCGCCGACGAAGATCTTGCCGTCGGCCACCATCGGGGAGCCCCAGCAGGCGGCGAACATGTCGTAGACCCACAGCCGCTTGCCGGTCTCGGCGTCGAGGCAGTGGACGAAGCCGGAGAGGTCCGGGGCGATCACCAGGCCGTCGTGGACGGCGACGGTGCTCATCGTGCGGCGGTAGATCAGCTCGCCCTTGCTGCCGGTCACGCTGCCGTCCGTATCCTCGCCGCCGTAGTGCCAGACCTGTTTGCTGTTGGGGTTGGGGACGATCTTGTCGTCCTCCATCAGCGTCGGGGAGACGTCGCCGGAGCCGGTGGGATCGATCTTGTAGAAGTGGCCCACGCCTTCGCCGTGTTCCGGGTCCTGGCCGACGCCCACGTAGACGTAGCCATCGGCGAACACCGGGGTGGCGATGACCGCGTTGCGGGTGCCGCGGCCGCCGAGTTCCCAGTAGCTGTCCTTGGGGTTCAGGTCGAACTGCCAGAGGATCTTGCCGCCGCCGTCGCCGTCGCCGGCAGGGTCCATCGCGTAGAGGATGCCGTCGCCGCCGGGGAACAGCACCTGGGCCTGGCCGTCGACGATGGCGACGCAGGGGCTGGACCACTGGCCGTGCAGAATGTTGTCGAAGGGGGTGTTGTCCTCCCAGACGATCTCGCCGGTGTTCTTGTTGAGGCAGAGGAAGCAGGGCGCCCGGGGGGCCGGCACTTCCAGGTGGGCCTCGTCGACGCCGTTGCTGGTCAGGAAGTAGAGGTTGTCGCCGAGGATCAGCGGCGAGGAGGTGGCGAGGTTGTGCGGGAACACGCCGAGTTCCTCGATCATGTCGAGGCTCCAGAGGATGTCGGCGTCCTCTTTCTCCGCGTCGACCTCGTCCTGGTAGTCGCCGTCGTTGGTGCCGTCGCGGAAGCCGTCCAGGTCCAGGCACATCACCTCGCAGCGGTTGGTGATCACCCAGACGCGGTCGCCCTCGATGACCGGCGTGCTGCAGATGCCCTGCTCCGGCCAGTCGTGGACGCGGCCCTGCGGGAGCTTCTCGCGGGTGAGCTGCCAGAGGAAGGAGCCGTCGTTTTCGTCGAAGCAGAGAACGACGCCGCGGTCGCCGACGTGCTGCGGGCGATACTCGCCGCCGTTGTTGGTGCCGACGAGCACCTTTCCGCCGCCGACGACCGGGTTGCCGTAGGTCTGGGACCCCAGCGGGGCGGTCCAGAGGACGTTCTTGGCTTCCTTGCGGCGGGTCTCCGGCTGGAAGTCAGCGTTCACCGTCGGGGCGGCGTTGACCATGTTGCGGAACGGGTCGCCGCCCCACATCGGCCAGTCGCCGTCCGCGGTCCACCGGGCGACCGCCGCGGCCGGATCTTCAACGACCTGGGCGGCCCCGTCCTGCGCGAGGGCGGGGGCCGGCAGGGCGAGGGTCAACAGGGCGAGCGGCGACAGGGCCGCGAGGGAAAAACGAGAGCGGGGAGGCATTGCGTTCCGCGAAACGGGGGCGAGCGGGGGAAGGAAGGGGCGGGCGGCCGGGGGCGGGAGCCGCCCCCGGCGGGGGGTCACTCCGCGGGCAGCACGGCGAAGTTGTCGAGGTAGCTGTCGGCGAGCCGGTAGGCGTAGATCCCCGCGGCGCCGGAGGACGTGGGGTGCGGGTCCTCAACGGTGAGGGTCCAGTCCGCCGGCTCCTCCTCGCCCCGCGGCCAGATCTTGCCCTTCACGATTGCGGAGCCGTCTTTGTCGGCGTCGGTCGGGGCGGTCTGCTCCACGGCGAGCTTCATCGTGTACCACTCGCCCGGCTCCATATTGAACCGCGTGCTGGCCTGCAATCGCAGGTGGGCCTGCCAGGACTGAATCTCCAGCCGCAGGCGGTTCGCTTTGGAGATCAGGCTGTATTTCTCGTTGGTGATCCCGACGCTGGCCAGCCGGCGCCGGCCCTCGACCATGAAGTCGGCCTGCACGACGTAGTCCGTCATCGTGGGCTGGCCGACCCAGACGTCGAAGCTCGGCTTGCCCTTGGCCGCTTCGCCGCCGGCCATCAGCAGGGAGACGCCGTCCCCCTTCTCGACCGGCTGGAACTTGCCCGCGGCTCCGACCCACGCCGGGAACGACGGGCGGCCGTCCGGGGACAGGTCGTTGAAGTCGTACTTCCAGGGCAGCGGCGGGTAGAACCGCACCTGGGCGTCGCTGGTCAGATCGCCCAGCGTCGCGGTGATCGTGCCGTCAGCCGGCAGGTTCGGACCGCCGTCCACAGAGAGGGTCAGGCCGTCGAGCAACAGTCCCTGGAACGGCTTCGAGACCGACAGCTCCGCGTCGGAGACGGTCCGCAGGAACCGGCCATGTTCGTTGTAGGCCCGGACCTCGAACTCCTGTTTCTCGCCCGGTTTGAGGCTGACCAGCGCCGGCACGATGCGGAGCGTCGCCGGCGGTCCCTCCACGTCGGCCTCCATCGGCAGCGCCGGGATGTCGACGGTCACCTTCGCCTGCTCCGGGGCGCCGATGCAGTACGTGCGGTCGCGGGCGACCAGCAGGATGCGGCCGTCGGAGATTGCCGGGCTGGCGGTCGTTTCGTCCGGGCCGACCACCGTGTCCGCCTGGAGCACGACTTCGCTGAGAACCTCGCAGCCCTCGCGGGACGGTTCGAGGATCCAGACGCGGCCGGCGGCCTCCATCACGTAGATTTTGCCGTCCGCCCAGACCGGCGAGCCCTTGCCGACGGTGCCGAGGGTGAAGACCCACAGGCGTTCGCCGGAGTGGGCGTCGTAGGCGTGCAGTTTGCCGACGTCGGTGACGACGTACAGGATGTCGTCGTGCAACAGCAGGCCGGTGTAGCCGGCCTTGGTGCCGTTCTCCCGCCAGACGCTGGCCTTGGGGTTGTCGGTGAGGTCGCCGCTGGCGAGTTCGCCCTGTCCGTCAGCACCAGTGCCGAGGGTTGGATCGATGCACTGCACGCGGCCGAGGCCGCCCTCGGTGGTGTCGATGTTGTCCTCGCCGTGGGAGATGTAGACGAGGCCGTCCGGGCCGACGACGGGGCTGGCGTTGAGGCCGCGTTTGCTCATGCGGAAGCCCCACAGCGGCTTACCGGTGCGGGCCTCGATGCTCCAGAGGCCGCCGTCGGCGTTGCCGCTGATGAGCTGCCGCACGCCGCCGATCACGGCAACGACGGGGTTGGTGTAGATGGTGTCCTCGGCGGGGCCGCCGGGGGTGCTGGCCCACAGCACGTTGCCGTTCCGCACGTCGAAGGCGTAGAACCGCTGCCGCGGCGGCGGGGCGCCGATCGCGTAGTCGGCGTTGGCGATGAAGGAAACGATCACCCGGTCCTCGTCGACGATCGGGGTGGTCGTCCGGCCGCCGTAGCCGCTGATGTGGCCGAGCAGCTCGTACATCTGCACTTCCCACAGGCGTTCGCCTTTCGGGGAGTAGCAGATCAGCGAGCCGTCGACGGTGTGCACGAAGACGTTGCCGGTCTCCTGATCCACCGTGGGGGACGCCCAGCCGACGCGGTTGCTGGGGATATCGGTCTGGGCGACGGGGAACTCGTCCCGCCACAGTTCCTCGCCGGTTTCCATGTCCCAGCAGACGGTCATCTGTTGGGCGTCGATCAGTTCGTCCGTCTTGCGGACGTCCGCCTCGGTGCGGGTGTTGAGGTAGGCCCGGCCCTCGAAGATCGCCGGGGTCGCCCGGCCGCCGGTCTCGCTGATCCAGAGGAGGTTCTTGGCTTCCGCGTCGCCGTACCCGGGGTTCCAGTCGTCGATCAGGCCGGTCTCGCGGGAGACGCCGGTGCCCTCCGGCCCGCGCCAGTAGGCCCAGTCGCCGGCGGCGGCGGCGGGCGTCAGCGTGGCGGCCGCCGACAGCCCGGCGGCCAGGAGGAACAGCGGAACGAGGCGGACGGTCATCGGCGGGCGCAACGGGGGGAGCGGTGAGCGACGCATTAGGCTAGCGGGGTGCGGGGGGAGCTTCCAACCGGCGGCAAGCTGGAGGAACTGTGGGGGTTTCGCCGGCCGCGCGGTTTTCAATGCGGCCGGCCGGCAGGCTATTCCGCCGGGCCGAGGGTGACGGTCAGCGTTTCGGATTGGCCGTCGCGGTCGACGGTCACCTCGACCGTCTGCCCGACCTTCGCTTCGTCCAGGGCCGCGGAGAGCCCCACCAGATCGGCCACCGGCGTGCCGGCGACGGCCGTCACCACGTCGCCGACGCGGAAGCCCGCCTTCACCGCGGGGCCGTCCGGGACGAGCTGATCGATCTCCACGCCCCCGACGGCGGCGGGGAGGTCCTTGGGCACCACGCCCAGCACGGGTCGCCCCTCGGCCTGCTTGCGGCCGTCGAGCCGGGACATCGGCGGTTCGGTGAACTCCAGCGGCTCCCCGCCGGTCAGGATGCCGTCGGTGAGGACCTCGGCAAAATCGGCCAGTTCAGCGACCCCTTTTAAATTCACCGTCTCCACGTCGTCCTCCGGCTTGTGGTATTGCGGATGCAGGCCGGTAAAGAAGTGAAACGCCGGGATCTCCTTCTTAATGAAGTCCCAGTGATCGCTGGCCGCCAGCACGCCGTCGACCCGGTCGACGATCACCCCGGTGCGGGCCGCGGCGGCGTCCACCAGCGGCGGGAACTGCGGGGAGCTGCTCATGCCGTGCAGCTGAAAGGCGTTGTCGCCGTAACGGCCGACCATGTCGAAGTTGAGCATGGCCCGGGTCGTCTCCAGCGGGAACAGCGGCTCCTTGGTGACGTAGTGAATGCTGCCCAGCAGACCGCGTTCCTCGCCGCTGAAGGCGATGAACACCATCCGGCGGGGCGGCTTGTCGCCGGCGGCGGCCCGGGCGCCGTAACGGCGGATCAATTCCAGTAGCAAGCTGGTCCCGCTGCCGTTGTCGTCCGCCCCGTTGTGCACCGCGTTGGAGCCCGGCGAACGGCTGCCCGTCCCGCCGTAGCCCAGGTGGTCGTAGTGGGCGCCCAGCACGACGGTCTCGTCCGCGTGCGGCCCCTCGCCCTCCAATACCCCGACCACGTTATAAACGTTCGCCAGCTTCGGCTCGAACTTGAAGTTGAGGTCCGCGGAGTACCCCATCGGTCCGCCGATCGGGGCGAGGGCGGCGTCGATGCCCTTCTCCAGGGCGTCGGTCGAATGGAACTTCAAACCGGCTTTGCTCTCGATCGGGTGCGCCGCCAGCAGTTGGTCCGCCAGTTGGCGGGTGATCTGCCCGAACGGCAAATCGAACGCCGGGCCGCCGAAGGCGTCGGGGGCGCTCAGCACGTCGCCCTCCTCGGCGACCGTCTTGGAATCGTTGATCAGCAGCACGGCCGCGGCGCCGGCGTCCTGGGCGGCCTGCACCTTGCTGCGGATGTAGGCGAACCGGCTGGTCGCCGTGCCGTCGAAGGGGCTCTCGGCGTCGTCCTGCCGGGGTTCGCGGCGGAGGACCACGGCGATCTTGTCCTTCACGTCCAGCCCGGCGAAGTCGTCGTAGCCGAGGTCCGGCGCGGTGATGCCGTACCCGGCGAACACCAGGTCCGCCTGCACCGAGCCGCCGGCGCCGTAGGCGAGCGGTTGGATCTGCTCGCCGATCGTCAGTTCCCGCTCTCCGCCCTCGGGGCCGACGAGGGTGACGGAGGTCTCTTCGGCCTCCGGGGCGCTGCCGACGGTGATGTCGAACGGCTGAAAGTACCCGCCGTCCGTCGCGGCGCCGGACAGGCCGGAGGCCTGCATCTGGGCCCGGATCAGGTCGGCGGCCTTTTTGAGGCCCTCGGTTTCGGGGCCGCGGCCCTCGAATTCGTCGGAGGCCAGCTTCCGCAGGTCGGCGGTGATCCGTTCGACGGCCGTCCCGGGCAACGCGGCGACGGGGTCGTCTTGCCCCCAGGCCGGAGCGATGCAGGTCAGAAGGGCCAGGCAGGCGAAGCGAAGCGACATGGACAGGGAGGGGCGGGGGCTCTGGGGCGCGGGGCGAGCGACAGGAGGATACGCCCTCGCCGCGTCCCTCACACCCAGTCCCGGACCGACGGGGCTCCTGTCCCAATCCCGGCCCGTCGGCGCTCCTGCGGACGGCCTCG
>NZ_JBINJD010000232.1:0-6182 GCF_043951915.1 Alienimonas sp. DA493
GTCGTTTCAAGATGCCACTCGGACACGAACAAGTTGTCAAAGAGCGGAACGCCACGAAGGGCGAATCAGCCGGACGCGGAGCCGTCGGCCGGCCAGGGGCCGCCTTCGTCTCAAACCGCGCCCCCCCGCGGGTTTCGCGTCGCCGGTCGGCGTCGCTCACTCGCGGGAGGAGAAAGATACGGGCCGCTCCCCGGGCCGTCAACGCCGCGGTCGGCGTGTTCCGAGAAAACTTTCGGCGCCGGCTTCGCGGCCGTAGGAAGCCACCTGTGACCCGCACGGGCGTCCAGTTGCGGTGCCCCTCCCGCCACGAAGACTCTGCGCTTTCCTCTCCCTTCATCGACTGCTCATCGACTGTTCGCGCGGGTCCTCCAGACAGCAGCCGGCGACCTCACTTTGAGAGGCACCGCCGACTGAGGGGCGCGGCCGATCCGCTGGTCGGGACTCGGAGAGAAGATTCTAACTTGCGACGCCGCCCCGCCCTTTTTGGGCCACAGCTCCGGGTCCGCACCTCGGACCGCCGGCGGGCGACGAATGGAGACTAGGGGGATCGAACCCCTGACCTCCTGCTTGCAAAGCAGGCGCTCTCCCAGCTGAGCTAAGTCCCCGTAACACGACAGAAGCCCGACGTCCCCGTTACCGGAAACCTCGGGCCTCGACGCGAGTGGGCGTGGGAGGACTCGAACCTCCGACCTCAGCTTTATCAGAGCTGCGATCTAACCAACTGATCTACACGCCCGTGACCCCGCGGGAACGAGGTCCCCGGGATTGCTCCCGGGGGCGGATTCTTGCGGAGAAGCGGCGGGGCGTCCAGTGTGCGGCGCCCGCGATCGCGTTTCCCGGGGAAACCGACCGGCGGACACCGCACGACCCGCACGGGTTCGCCCCCCTCTCCGCTCCGCACAGTCGCCGCCCGCTCCTCAGGAGAGGAGCCGCTCGACGTCCTCGACGCTGAGGCCGCTGACGACGCTCTCGTCCTGGTTCAGCACGGCGTCGGCCAGTTCCGTCTTCTTGCGCTGCAACTCGGCGATCTTCTCCTCGATCGTGTCGCGGGCGATCAGGCGGTAGGCGAACACCGGCCGCTCCTGGCCGACGCGGTGACTCCGGTCGATCGCCTGCGCCTCCACGGCCGGGTTCCACCAAGGGTCCAGCAGGAACACGTAGTCGGCGCTGGTCAGGTTCAGGCCCAAGCCGCCCGCCTTCAGGCTGATGAGGAACACGCCGAGGTCGGGGTCGTTCTGGAAGCGGTCCACCCGCTCCCCGCGGTCGCGGGTGCGGCCGTCGAGGTATTCGTGGCGGATGCCCTCCTGCTCCAACCGCTCCCGGACGAGGCCGAGGAAACTGGTGAACTGGCTGAAGACCAGGGCCTTGTGGCCCTCGTCGATCAGTTCCAGCAGCTTGGGGATCAGGGCTTCGACCTTTGCGGACTGAATCTCCGCGCTGTCCTCGCCCAGCAGGGCGGGGTGGCAGGCGGCCTGGCGGAGGCGGAGCAGCGCTTCGAGCACGTGCATCCGCGTCTTGCCGAGGCCCTGCTCCTTCACGCTGCCGAGCAGGCTCTGGCGGTAGTGGTCCCGCAGTTCCTCGTAAAGCCGGCGCTGTTCGCCTTCGAGTTCGACCGAGAGGGTCATCTCGGTCTTCGAAGGCAGGTCCGTGGCGACCTCGGCCTTGGTGCGGCGAAGGACGAACGGGCCGATGCCCTTGGCGAGCAGGTCGCGGGCCTGCTTGTCGTCCGGGTCGGCGGCGTAGCGGCGGAACAGCGAACTGCGGCCGAGCATTCCCGGGTTAAGGAACTCGAAAATGCTCCACAGGTCGCCGACGTGGTTCTCGATCGGCGTGCCGGAGAGGGCCAGCCGGTGGCGGGCCTTCAGCAGCCGGGCCGCTTTGGAAACCTGCGAGGAGGCGTTCTTGATCGTCTGCGCCTCGTCCAGCACGACGTAATCGAAGTGCTGCTTTTTCAGGTCCATCACGTCCCGGCGGAGGGTGCCGTAGGTCGTGAGGATGAGGTCCAGGCCGGCGAAGTCGTCCCGCAGGCGGTGACGGTCCGGACCGGTGTACTCGACGACCTTCAGCTCCGGGGTGAAGCGTTCGGCCTCGCTGGCCCAGTTGAACAGCAGCGACCGAGGCACCACGACCAGCGAGGGCAGGTGCTCGCCCTCCTCCTCCGCCCGCCGCTTGCGGCCCTGGAGCAGGGCGAGCAGCTGGACCGTCTTGCCAAGGCCCATGTCGTCCGCGAGGCAGCCGCCGAGGTTGGTGTCCTGCAGGAACCGCATCCAGCCGAGGCCGTTCTGCTGGTACTCCCGCAGGGCGCCGTCGAAGCCCTCCGGTTCCTTGGCCGGCTCCACGCCGGTGAGGCCGCGGAGGCGTTCGCGGAGGGCGGTGAACTGCTCGTCGTACTCCACCTCTTCCTGCGCCCCCAACAGGGTGTCCAGCAGGACGGCCTGGTTGGCGGAGAACTTGATGTGGTCCTCCTCCTCGCTGCCCAGCCCGGCGAGCAGCCCCAGCTGCTCCGCCCAAGCGGCCGGAAGGATGCCGAGGGAGCCGTCGGAGAGCCGCACCGCGTCGTCGCCGCGGGCCAGGGCGGCGAGCAGGTCCGGCAGGGCGATGGTGGCGTCGCCGAAGGTGACGTCGCCCCGCAGCTCGAACCAGTCGATGCCGCTTTTGACCTGGAACTTCAGTTCGCCGGCCTGGCGAACCGGCTTGTCGTCGGCCCGGATGAGCCAGCCGGCGTCCGTCAGCGACCGGACCGCCTGCCCGAGGTCGCCGATGGCGATCTCCACGTCTACGCCGCCGGCCGATTTGCTGGCGAGGCGGCGGAAGCCGACGTCCCGCAGCTGATCCCACGCGGCGGCCTCGGCGTCGAGGTCCCGCAGCAGGCACTTGCGGGCCTCGCTGTTGACGATCGCCCAGCGGGGGTCGCCGCCGGCGATCGGCTCGCCGTCGTAGCGGAACCGCACGGCCCCGGTGGCCCGGTCCGGCAGGCGGCCGCCCACGGTGGAGCCGCTGGAGATCCGCAGTTCGCGGCCGGGTTCGACCCGCACCTCTTCCAACCGCTGGTCGTCCGGCAGTTCCAGCCGGGGGAGGACCGGCAGGCGGAACAGTTTCTCGACCGCCTCGTGGGCCTCGGCCTTCGGAATGACGATGCCGTCCGACTGGCCGATCCGCTCGGCGAGGTCGTAGGCGCCAAAGTCGATCACCGGGCTAAGAGCGTTGTCCAGCAGCACGAGGCCGCCGGGCAGCAACAGGTCGGCATCCTCGGCTTTGCGAATCGCGTCCGGTCGGGTCAGCTCGACGGCCAGCCGCAGGGAGACGTCCCCGTCCTTCTCCTCATCCTCCCGCTCCGAGTCGGCGGACTCCAGCGTCTCGTCGGACTCCTCGTTGTCTCCCGTCTCGGAGTCTTCCTCTCCCTCAGACTCCCGGCGGGACTCTTGCGGGGAGACTTCCCGAAGCGCGGCCGTGAGTTCCCACGGCTCGTCGCCGTCCCAGGTGAGGGATCCGGCCTTCTCGCCGGCGTCGAGGATGCGGGCGTTGCCGGTGCCGCACATCAGCGGCAACAGGCGTTCGGCCAACTCGTGGGCGAGGTGGAAGCGGTAGACGCCGGTCTCTTTGCCGTCCTTGGCGTCCCGCTCGGCGACGCCGCCGAACAGGTAGGCGAGGACAGTGCGGTCCTCCTCCCGCTCGATGGTGTCGAGGTCGCCGGGCCGGACGCGGAGAGCCTTCAGCTTGCCCCACTGGCCGCTGGCCCGCCGCTGACGCTGGGAGACCTGAATGACGATCCGCCGCTCCTTGCGGCTGGCGGGCAGGTCGAGTTCGTAGAAGATCTGCCGCTCGGCGCTGCTGCCCTTGCGGGGGGCGGCGACCTCGGCGGCGACGCCGGCGAGGGCCCGCTCCCAGGGGCGGGCCTTCTCCTGCGGGGCGGCGGCGGGCCGCTTCAGCGTGGCGACGCTCGCCTCGTCCTCTTCCTCCTCCGGCTCGTCGCCCAACAGACCGCCGGCCGGGGCCGCGTAGGAACGGGAGGACGGGCCGGCGGCGAAGTCGTCGTCGTCATCGTCGTCGAAGTCCCAGGCGCTGCCGAAGTCGGCGGAGGCGGGGTCCTCGGCGGCGAAGGGCGGCACCTCCCCGCCCCGCACCGGGCCGGTGAGCAGCTTGTCGCGGTCCGCCAGCAACACGGCGCCCCAGAGGTGCTTGCAAACGCCCAGCTTGCCGGACTGCGGGCAGGTGCAGCTCATCCGCAGCGTGCCGCCGGTGCGGTCGAGATCGCAGGTGAACTCCCCCGATTTCTCCTGAACCGCGGCGACGAGCTTGTCCGGCGTGAGCGCCAGTTGGGTGACGCGGTCGGCGTCCAGATATCCGGCTCCGCGGAACCGCAAGTCGGCCCGGAACTGTTTTTGAAGCGATTCGGCCAGCGTCATGAGCGTGGTGACGCCCCGCCGCCGCCCCGGAACGGCCCCCGTGCGAGGGGCGAACGGGGGCGGGCGGACCGGGGCCGTTTGTCTTCCGTGAGTGGGGCGCCCGGGCGAGCCGGGAGAACGGTGTGGGCCGCGGAACGGTTCCGCCGCGCAGTCGGGCATGGTCCGGGGCGTGAGCCGACCCGTCAAGGTGCCCCGCCCCGGCGCCACCCCCGACGCCTCCCCCGGCGTGCCCCCTCCGGGGCTCGGCGGTAGGATCGGCCGCCGTGACCGATTCCTCCCCCACCGCTCCGCCGCCGACCCTCCCGACCGCCTCGGTTCCGGGCCGCGTCAACGACCTGATCCCCGCCGCCGACGTCGCCGGCAAACGGGTGCTGCTGATCGTCCCCGATCACACCCGCACCGCCCCGCTGCCGGTCCTGTTTCCGGCGGTACACGACCGGCTCAAAGAGGCCGGGGCGAAAGGGCTGGACGTGATGGTCGCCCTCGGCACGCACCCGCCGATGCCGCAGGCCCGCATCGAGGCGCTGCTGGGCATCGACCCGGCCACGCGGGAGGAGCGGTTCCCCGGCGTCTCCCTGCTCAACCACGAGTGGGACAACCCGCAGGCCCTCACCCCGCTGGGCGACCTCCCCTGCCCGGAGGCCGCCGAACTCTCCCGCGGCACCTTGCCGGACAGCGTGCCGGTGACGATCAACGCTCGGGTGAAAGACTACGACCTGCTGCTGGTCCTCGGCCCGGTGTTCCCGCACGAGGTCGTCGGCTTCAGCGGGGGCAACAAATACTTCTTCCCCGGCATCAGCGGCCCGGAGCTGCTGAACTATTTCCATTGGCTCGGGGCGATCGTCACCAACGCCGGGATCATCGGCGTGCCGGACACCCCCGTCCGCCGGGTCGTGGACGCCGCGGCAAAGCTGATCCCGGTCGAGCGGCGGGCCCTCACCTTCGTCGTCGATCCGAAAGCGGACCTGTACGGCCTGTACTACGGCACCCCGGAGTCGGCCTGGCGGGAGGCGTCCGAGATGTCGGAGCGGGTGCACATCACCCGCAAGCCGAAGCCGTTCCACACGGTTCTCAGCTGCGCCCCGCCGATGTACGACGAGCTGTGGGTCGCCGGCAAATGCATGTACAAGCTGGAGCCCGTCGTCGCCGACGGCGGCGAACTGATCATCTATGCCCCGCACCTGTCTGAGGTCTCCGAGACCCACGGCGAGGCGATCCGCCGCGTCGGCTACCACGTGCGGGACTACTTCCTGAAGCAGTGGGACAAGTTCAAGCACGAACCCTGGGGCACCCTGGCCCACAGCACCCACGTCCGCGGCGGCGGGACGTACGAGAACGGCGTCGAGACGCCCCGGGTGAAGGTGACGCTCGCCTCGCAGATCCCGCCGGAGGAGTGCGAGGTGTTGAACCTCGGCTACCGCGACCCCGCGACGATCAACGTCGAGGACTACGCCGACCGGGAGGACGAAGGCGTCCTGCTGGTCCGTAAGGCCGGCGAGATGCTGTACCGGCTGGAGAACGAGTGATGCCGGGGGTGGAACTCGGTCTGTTCGCCGTCGCGGTCGCCGGCCTGTTCCTACACCGTCACACTTTGCCGCGGGTCGTCTGCCCTGCCTGCGGCGGGCGGCGCTGCTCGTCCGCACCGGTGTTGCACCTCGTCGCCGGCAGCGAGGGCGCCCGCACGACCGCTCATCGCTGCCGGGTTTGCGGTACTTATTTCGTGCTGATCGGCGGCGATCCCGCCCGCTCGCACGTCTCTCACCTGTAACGCGGAGG
>NZ_JBINJD010000233.1:0-6141 GCF_043951915.1 Alienimonas sp. DA493
GCGGCGACGCCCTCCGGCCGGAGGCCGTCGCCGACGAGAACTGGGCGAACCTCCGCCGCAAAGACGCCGAGGACGTCTCCGCCGGCCGCTCCGCCGCGGTCTCCGAGGAGTACCGCGACAGCGTCAACGCCTACTTCCGCGTGCTCGCCGAGCGCGCCCGTCAGGGAGACCGATGAAGCCCACCCCGTTCCCGTTCGCCCCGGAGCGCTTTGCTGCTGACCGTCGCGAGGCCTACCAGCCCGGAGCGCAAGCTCCGGCCGTGCGTCATACCGCCGGGCGGCTGCGCCGACGGCCGATGCTCGCGCATCGGGCTGGTATTCTTCACTGCGTTCTGGGGAAGAACGAAATCGTCCGGCTGCTCGCCGCAGCGTGCCTCGCTCTGACCGCGGCCCCCGCCGCGGCCCAGGACGCTGAGACGCCGCCGGAGCCGGCCGCCCCCCCGGCGCTCGACGGGCTGGGCGGGCCGCGGCTGGGCGAGAACGATCCGCAGGTCGACGCCGCGATGGATAAAGCCGTCGCCTACCTGCTCAGCCAGCAGCGGGAGGACGGGGCGATCGCGGACAAGGGCACGCCCACCGCGATGACGGCGCTCTCCGTGATGGCGCTGGCCAGCGTCGGCGTGACCCCCGGCGATCCCACGCCGGAGGGGACCGCGATGCGCAAAGCCCTCGACTACGTGCTGGACGAGGACCGCGTGCAGGAGGACGGCTACTTCGGCCGGTCCGACGGCTCCCGCATGTACGGGCACGGCATCGTCACGCTAATGCTTTCGGAAATGCTCGGGATGGGGGCGTCCGCCGAGCAGGACCGCCTGATCCGCGAACGGCTCGAACAGGCGATCGCGGTGATCTTGAAGGCTCAAAGTCAGCCGAAAGACCCCCGCAATCAGGGCGGGTGGCGCTACGAACGGGACAGCCGGGACAGCGATCTGTCCGTCTCCGTCTGGCAGGTGATGGCCCTGCGGAGCGCCGCCAACGACGGGCTGGACGTGCCCCCCGAGGCAATCGCCGAGGCGGTGGACTACCTGCGGCGCTCCTACGACTCCCCCGTCGCCCGCGACGGCACGCCGGACGATCGCGTCAGCGGGTTCACCTACGAACCGGAGCGCGGCAACCCGACCTACGCGATGACCGCCGCCGGGGTGCTCGCCCTGCAGGTCTGCGGGCAGTACGAGGACCCGCGGGTCGCCGGCGCCGCCGAGTGGCTGACCGCCCGTCCGCCGCAGTGGAAGGACAAGTGGTGCTCCTACGGCACCTACTACTACGCCCAGGGCATGTACCAGCGGGGCGGGGAATACGCCCCCGCCGCCGCGGACGTCGTGCGGGAGTTGCTGTTGGATCGGCAGGAGGACGACGGCTCCTGGCTGGCGGAGAACGGCTCCGAACGCAGCCACGGCCGCGTTTACGCCACGGCGCTGGCGATGCTCAGCCTGTCCGTGAAGTACCACTACCTGCCGATCTACCAGCGATAGCCGGCTCCCGTGCTCCCCTCGCCCCCCTTTTGGGGGAGAGGGGTCGGGGGTGAGGGGGCAGCGACGCCCGCGAGCCGTTCACGGTCCGCCTCTCAGGATCGGCAGCCCGCGGCGCGAGCCGAGGACGCGTGGCGGGATCACCCAGCCTCGCTTGCGCTTCGGGCTCACAAACTCCGTGTGACGATGGGTGAACCGCTCGCCCCTCTCTCTCCAGGGAGAGGGGGAGAAGCGATGGCGCCGTCCCGCCCTACCGGCCGCGGACGGCGGTGACCTTCAGGCCGAAGCGCTCGCCGACCTTCACCGCCTCGCCGACGGCGTGCTTGCGGTTGGCGACGTACAGGTCCAGCGGGGCGGAGCAGTCTTTGTCGAAGCTCAGCAGGGCGCCGGGGACGAGGTTGCGGATCGTCGACAGCGGGACGCGCTTCTCCGCCAGACGCACCGTCACCGGCACCGGGAGGCGGGCCAGGCGGGCGGGGAGCGGCGCGGACATCCCCCCTCTCATCGGCACGCGGCGCCACGGGGTTGAACCGGCGTTGAACCGGCGTCGGTTCGGCCCGCGGTCCCCGTCCGACGCGGCGGGCGGGCAGACGAACGGGCGACCGGCCCCTACACTGGGGCTCGGCGCCGAACCCCGCGCCGCCTTCGTCACGCCCGCTCCCTCCCGCCGCCACCGCATGGACTTCAGCCTGCCCGACGATCCGCGGGGTTTCATGAAGCTGTGGGGCGCCGTCCACGTCGTCCGCAAAACGCCGTTCCACCTGTTCACCTTCGGGGAGACGGCCCTGCCCTACAAACTGGCGCTGGAGCCGCAGGAACGCGGCGCCCCCGTCGGCGTGGTGGAGGGCGAAATCACCGTCGCCCGGCCGAAGATCATCACCCCCGGCAACGCCGGCCCGGAGTTCCGCGGCTTCTTCTCCGACGACCCGTTTCCCCATGAACAGGGCGACGGCCCCTCCTTCGACCCCGGCCACGGCTACGACGACGGCTACCCGAACAGCCCGGGCGGCGGGCACTCCTGGGACGGGGCGATGGGCGAGGGGGAAGACGGCGAGGAGGTCGTCCGGTTCCTGATGAGCCGCGGCGTGAAGTTCGGCGACCTCAAGGTCGGCCACCGCCGGCTCAAGCGCGGCGTCATCGCCCGCAGCCCGGAACGCGTCGTCGAACAGCTCAAGGACGAAATCCTCGACGAGGACGACCGCACCGCGATCCTCGTCGCCCCTCACGGCCTCGGCGGCGTCGCCCTGCTGCGGTACGCCGCGGAATGCATCATGGAGAGCGCCCCCGGCAACATTGGCGAACTGCGCGAACGCGGGTTCCTGCCGTGAGCGACTCCCCAGACGCCGCCGCCCGGCTCACGGCGATCGAATCGTTGCTCACGCATCTCCAGCACGAGCTGGGGCAGATGCACAGCGTCCTGCTGGCCCACACCGCGGAGTTGCAGGCGATGGACCGGCGGATCGAGAAGTTCGAGGGCAAACTCGAACGCCTCGAGGAGGAGCCGGAGGACAGCGACCCCCGCGCCCACAAGCCGCCGCACTACTGAGCCGCCCGGGGGAGGAGCCGTGCCGGCCCCGTTGGAGACCGCACGCCTGCATCTGGCGCCGTTCGAGCCGGGCGACGCCCCGCGGCTGATCGCCCTCGACGCCGACCCGGAGGTCGTGAAGCACGTCTTCGTCGGCCCGTTCCGACCGCCCCCGCCGGAGCGGTACGAGGCCGACCTGCTGCCCCGGTTCCTCGTCCATCAGGACGACCCGACGCTCGGCTTCTGGCGGGTCCATCCGAAGGACGACCGCGGCGCCCCCGGGCCGTTCGCCGGGTGGGTCCTGTTCCGCCCCGTCGGGGAGGCGGCCTGGTTCGAGCGCGCCGCCGAGTTGAACCTCGACCCGGCCGTGCCGGAGTTGGGTTACCGCTTCGCCCGGGTCTTCTGGGGTCGCGGCTTCGCCACGGAAGCGGCCCGGGCCGTCAGCGCAAACCGCGGCCCGGCGGTCGCGATCCGGCAGGTCGCCAACGTCGGCAGCGGCCGGGTGCTGGAGAAGTGCGGCCTGCCCTTCGTCTGCACGTTCCGGCTGCCCGGCGTCGAGGGCGACACGGCCCTGCACCGGCGGGACGGCTGACCGCCGAACGCGTTCCGGCCGCCGATCTCAGGCCGAGTGCGATTCCGGACTGCGGGGGTCGGCGACGTCCGGGTGCGGCTCGGGCACGTCGCCGTCGGCCGGCGGGTCCTCGCCCGGACCGGCGCCGCCCTGGGCGAGCGACCATTTGAGCAGCGGCGGGGTGATCACGGTGGTCACGATGACCATGAACACGATCGCGCTGAAGGTCGTGTCGTCCACCACGGAGACGGCCATGCCGAGGTCGTCGTCCCAACGTTCCAGCGTGGAGCCGACGGCGGCGAAGATCAGGCCCACCTCGCCGCGGGGCACCATGCCGATGCCCACGGCGACCTTGTTCACGCCCTTCTCCACGGTGGCGAAGGAGCAGACCATCTTGCCGAGGATCGCCAGCCCGGTGAGCGTCAGGGCCATGATCCAGAACCGGCCGCCGGCGAACTCCTCCACGTCCACCCGCATCCCCATCAGCACGAAGAAGATCGGCACGAACAGGGCCGTCAGCGGGCGAATGGCGTCCTCCAGCTCGTGGACGTCCTCCCGCTCGCCCAGTTCCTTGTACTGGGCCTGTTCGAGGATCAGGCCGGCGGCGAACGCCCCGACGATCGTCGCCAGGCCGATCGAGTCCGCCAGGTAGCTGAACCCGAAGCAGATCAGCAGGGCGGTGACGACCAGCAGCCCGCGGCCGCGGAGCTTGCAGGCCATCTTGAACAGGAACCGGGGGAACTGGACGGCGCCCAGCAGCAACGCCCCCCCGAGGAACGCCGCCGCCAGCCCGACGATCGAGGCCACGTCGTACCAGAACGGGTCGTCGCCGCCTTCCAGCAGCTCCGCCCCGGGCAGGTTGCGGGCGAGGCTGGCGGCGATGGCGCCCTGGACCACGGCGAGCACGATCAGGCCCAGCACGTCGTCGATCACGGCGGCGCCGAGGATGATCTGACTCTCCTTATCCCGATGACGGTTCATGTCCCGCAGCACCCGGGCCGTAATGCCCACGCTGGTGGCGCACAGCGTCGCCCCGATGAACGCCGGCTGCTCCCAGTCACCGGGCTCCTGGAAGAAGAACGCCTTCGAGATCACGAAGCCCAGCAGGATCGGGGCGATGATGCCGGCGAGCGCCACGAACAGGCTCGTCCAGCCGACCCGCAGCATCTCCCGCACGGTGCACTCCAGGCCGACCTCGAACAGCAGCAGGATCACGCCGATCTCCGCCAGCAGGGCCAGTTCCGCCCCGACGTTGCTGGCGAAGGCGCCCTGGAACTCGTCCGCTTCCGGCGGCTGGAGGAAGTCCAGCCAGTGCCACTCCACCCCGAAGACCAGGTCGGAGATCAACACGAGGTTGCCCAGCACGATGCCCAGCGCCAGCTCGCCCACGACGCTGGGGACGCCCAGCCGCTCGAACAGGTCCCCGCTGATCTTCGCCCCGAACAGGATCACCACGATCGCCGCCAGCAGCGGCGCCACGATGCTGCCGTGGGCGGAGTGCTCCGCGTGTTTTTCGCCGGCCTCGCTGTGCTCGGCGGCGCCGTGCTCGGGCTCCCCCTCGGCGGGCTCCCCATCGGCGGGCTCCCCGTCGCGGCGTTCCGCCTCGTCGGCGTCGACCTCGACGGCGGGCGGATCGACGGCGGGTTCGTCCTGAAGAACCCCGTCCTCCTGAAGAACCGCCGCCGCGAGGGGGGCGGGGGCGGCGTCGGCGGGGGCGTGCGCGGAGAGCCAGCCGCCGGCCAGCAGCACGGCGGCGACCAGCCACGCCGACCGCGGCCACGGTCCCCGGGACCGCCGCTCGAACAACGCCCGGGAGAGGACCCCCGCGGCGCCGGCGCTGCGGTCGGGGGCGGTTCGGGGCGTCGGCATTGGGCGCTGGTCGTGGGATTTCGGGCGGCGGATAGTGCGAAATCGCTGCGATCGTGACAATGCGAACCCGCCGCCCCCGCGTCGTGCGCCCCCCGATCGGCCCGCGGGCGCCCCCCCGGTCCCCCCAGTCGGCGCGGCGGCCGGAGCCCCGGTCGGCGGCCCGGGCGGCCGCCCGGTCGGCCGCCCGGGCGAGAGGGAACGGGGAAGGAAAGGGGACTGACGGGGCCGTTCGCCTTCCCGTTGTCGCGGTGCGGCCGGGAGACCTACGATCGCCCGCCCCCCCGTTTTTCCCCTTCATCCAGAGCAGGCGGCCATGGCGTTCGGAACCGGGCTGATCCGCATCCCCACCCTGGCGCTGGCCGGGTTCGCCCTGTCGTTCGGGGCGCCGGGGGACGCGGGAGCGGCGGCCCGGACCCCGGACGAATCGAGCCAGAGCGAACCGCAACGGGCCCCGCTGATCGCCCCCCGCCCGGCGGCCCGCCCGGCCGCGGTTCCGCCCGTCGAACCCACCGTCGCACCGCCCCCCCGCGCCCCGCTGACGGCCGCCAAGCCGGAGGTCGCCCCCGCGGCGCCCGCCGTCGCGGAGAGCCCCGCGGAAGACGCCCCCGTCGAGCCGGCTCCCGCAGGACCGGCTCCCGCAGGACCGGCTCCCGCAGGACCGGCTCCCGCAGGACCGGCTCCCGCAGGACCGGCTCCCGCAGGACCGGC
>NZ_JBINJD010000234.1:0-5969 GCF_043951915.1 Alienimonas sp. DA493
GGGGGGGCGGCGTCCGGCGTTCGCTAACCGCTGCGATCCGCGCCGTGCCGAACGTCGCCGTGCCGAACGTCGCCGTCGGTTGCCGCCGCCGGGGAGGGCCGGTCAGAGTGGCGCCGCCCTTTCCGCCCGCCGCTCAACGCCCATGACCGCCCCCCGCCCGCCGTTCGCGTCGCGGTTCGCCCCGCTCGCCGCCGTTTTGCTGCTGTTCGGAGCGACGGCCGGAACCGCCGCGGAGCAACCGAATCTGATCTTCGTGCTCAGCGACGACCTCGCGATGGGCGACGTCGGGGCCTACGGGCAGGACTTGATTCAGACCCCGAACATGGACCGCCTCTGCGCCGAAGGCACGCGGTACATGTCGGCGTACACCGGCACGAGCGTCTGCGCCCCGGCCCGGTCCTCCTTCTTCACCGGCCTGCACATGGGCCACTGCCCGACCCGGGCGAATCGCGAGTTGCAGCCCGAGGGCCAGCGCCCGCTGCCGGAGGGGCAGGTGACGGTCGCGGAAATTCTCAAATCCGCCGGTTACCGCACGGCCACGGTGGGCAAATGGGGGATGGGCATGTTCGACACCCCCGGCAGCCCGTTCAAAACCGGGGTCGACCGGTTCTTCGGCTATAACTGCCAGCGGCACGCCCACCGCTACTTTCCGGATTATATCTACGACAACGACACCCGCGTCGAACTGCCGGAGAACGCCGACGGCCGGCAGGGGACCTACGCCCAGGACCTCATTCAGAACGCCGCGTTGAACTTCGTCGCCGAGGCGGCGGACGCCGACGAGCCGTTCTTCCTCTTCTACGCCGCCACCCTGCCGCACGGGCGGTTCGAGATCGACAGCCAGGGGATCTACGCCGACAAGCCGTGGAGCGAACTGGAAAAGAATTACGCGGCGATGGTGACCCGGCTGGACTCCGATTTGGGCGACCTCGTCTCCCTGCTGGAGGCGAAGGGGGTGGCGGAGAACACCTTAATCGTCTTCGCCGGCGACAACGGCTCCTCCTTCAACCCGGACACGCCGATCGGCAAGCGGTTCGATCAGGCGATGGGCGGCACGCTGCGGGGGTATAAACGCGGCATGTACGAGGGGGCGCTGCGGCAGGCGGCCTTCGCGTATTGGCCGGGCACGGTTCCGGCCGGGCGGGTGACGGACGAACCGTGGGCCTTCTGGGACCTGCTGCCCACCTTCGCCGAACTGGCCGACGCCGACCTGCCGGCGGGCTACGAGACCGACGGCAAGTCGCTGGTCGAGTTCCTCAAGGGCGGCCCGGCTCCGGAGCGGGACTACTTCTACTGGGAACTGCACGAACGCGGCCCCGGGCCGATGCAGGCGATCCGCTGGGACGACTGGAAGGCGGTCCGCCCCGTCGCCAGCGGGCCGGTGGAGCTGTACGACCTCTCCGCGGACCTCGGCGAGCAGAACGACCTGTCCGAACAGCGGCCGGAGCTGGTCGAGAAAGCGGTCGCGATGATGAACGCCGCCCGCACCCCGCACCCCGACTGGCCGGACCCGGCGACGGCCGATCCGCCGAAACGGCGGCGGAACTGAGCCGTTCGCCCCGCCGGCCGTGCGACGGGGGACGGAGCCGCTAAGCTGCCGAGGATGCCGTCCGCGCCCCGCACCCCAGACCCCGTTCGCACGCGGGACGAGGCCGAGCGGTTCCTGCTGGGCCGGGTGAACTACGAGCGGCGCCCCATCCCGCCGGACGCCCTGCGGCTGGACAGCGTGCGGGCCTTGCTGGCCGAGCTGGGCGACCCGCACCGCCGCGTGCCCGCGGTGCATATCGCCGGGACGAAGGGGAAGGGGACGGTCGCCTCGTTGGTCGCGGCGGGGGCGACGGCGGCCGGGCTGCGGTGCGGGTTGTTCACCTCCCCGCACCTCGTGCGCTTCGAGGAACGGCTGACGGTCGACGGGGCCGAGCCGGACGAGGCGACCTTCGTGCGGCTCGTCGCGGACGTCGCCGCCGCCGCCGGCCGGGCCGAGGCCGGCGGAGCCGCCCCGGCGACCTTCTTCGAGGTCAGCGCCGCGTTGGGCTTCCTGCACTTCGCCCGGTCGGGGTGCGATCTGGCGGCGCTGGAGGTGGGCTTGGGCGGGCGGCTGGACGCCACGAACGTCTGCGAGCCGGTCGTCTGCGCGATCACCACGATCAGCCGCGACCACACCGCTCAACTGGGCCACACGCTGGCGGCGATCGCCGGGGAGAAGGTCGGCATCGCCAAGCCGGGCGTCCCGCTGATCTGGGGCGGCGGGCCGGGCGAGGCGGGGGAGGCGATCCGAGCCCGGTGCGAGGCCGTCGGGGCCCCGTTCGTGCCGGTCGATCCGGCGGGGCCGACCGGCGACTGGGCCGATCTGCCGATCCCTCCCGGCGGGCCGCACCAGCGGGCGAACGCCGCCACGGCGGCGGCGATCTTCGAGGCGCTGCGAACCGCCGGCTGGCCCGTCATGCCGGAAGCCGCCGCCCGGGGCGCCGCCGGCGTGCGACTGGCCGGCCGGGCGGAGCGCTTTCCTCCGCCGACGAACGACCGTGGGGAGCCGATCGGCCCGGAGATCCTGCTGGACGTGGCCCACAACTGGGCCAGCGCCGGCGCCCTCGCCGGGGCGTTGCGGGCCGACGCCGGGGAGCGGCCCCGGTTTCGGCGGGTCTGTCTCGTGTTGGCCTGCGCGAAAGATAAGGACGCCGCCGGGCTGCTCCGCACGCTGCTCCCGCACGTCGACGACCTGACCTGCACCCGGTTCCTGAAGAACCCCCGGGCCGTCCCGCCGGAGGACCTGGCGGCGTTGGCCCGCTCCCTGACCGACGCCCCCGTCCGCTGCGACCCGGACCCGCAGTCGGCCTGGGCGGGCGCCGTCCGTCGGGCCGGCGCCGGCGGGCTGGCGATCGCCGCGGGGTCGTTCTTCCTGATTGCCGAACTGCGGCCGGGCGTGGCAGCGGTGCGAGCGAAATCCGCATAGATCGGCTGCGGGCGGGAACGCGTCGAAAAAAATTTGACGATATTCAGTCCGGCGCGGGGGGATCCCCCGGTACGTCGGTCGCCCGCACGGTGTTGAACGAGGGTCCCCGCCCCTCCGCCCCCGGCGACCCGCCGCCCCGCAATGCTTTCGCTTTGGTCTTTCGTTCGAGCGGTGGTTCTGCCCTGTCTCGGCGTCTGCTGGCTCGCTTGCGTGCTGGTCGGCCCCTCCGCCGACGCCCCGCCCGAGGAACCCGGGGAGGACGCCGCCCTCGCCGAGGTGCTCGAGATGGTGAGACGCGTCGAGCGGCAGCCGCTCGGCGGCTCGATCCGCTGGACGGCCTCTCAACACGTCGACGTCTATTCTCCCGACGGGTCCTCGCCCGCGGAGCCGACTGTGAAGTGGGCGGCCACGTCCGCCGTCGGCGGTCGCGGACAGCTCGACCCGTTTATGTTGGCGTTCGAGGGGGAGGCGTCCGGGGCGACGTTCTCGCAGTGGCTCGCCCGTTCCGCCGTGCCGGAAGAGGCCCTCCCGGAGACCGGGCGGAGTTGGATGACGGTGCGGTCCCACGGGATCTCCCACAAATTCGGCCGAAGCTATTATCTTCTCGTCGCCGAATATCGGGCCGAGGAGTCCGGGGGCGACGCCTACGCCGCCTGGAGTTTCTATCTGGATCCGGACCACGATTATCTCCCGGTCCGCGCCGAGTTTTGGAAGTACCGCTGTTCGGAGATTATTCCGATCGAGACGATTTACCTCGTGGACTTGGTTCAATCGGACGGCGGCCGGTGGTTCCCGCGGCGGGCCGTCCACGAGAGATTCGACGAGGACGCCGCCCGGCGAGACTTCAGGAAACGGCGCTGGACCGGATACTTCGAGATGGAACTGCGGCCGAACGCCGACCCGGTATGAGGATCGGCCGCGGCGGGGGCGAGCGAGTGCGGGGCGGCGGCCGTCGCCTTACCACCGCACCGCCACGTCGCACAGTTCGTACCCGGCCAGCGGGACGCGGACGGCGTCGCCCTCGCAAATCAATTCGGCCTGCGACTCGCCGGCGAGGTTGCGCTTCTCCGCCCCGGCAGGTTTCTTGAAAAATCGAATTGCGGCGGTGCGGGTGCGGCCGTCGCTCTCCTGCACGCGCAGCGTCGTGGCGCCGTCCTCCTGCCGGAGCGAGAGCACGCGGACGCCCGGGCTGTCGCAGGCCCACAGCCAGCCGACCGGCCCCGACGCCGGCGGCCCGGCGGCGGGGACGGCGATCGGCGGGGTGAGGAACGCGTCGGCGGCCCGCATCGGGTGCGGGTCGTCCAGCGTGATGCCGAACCGCCAGACGCGGCCGTCGTCGGTCGGCTCCCCCGCGATCAGCAGCGGACTGTCCAGCATCCGCCGGCCGCTGCGGGTCTGAAAGGGGGCGTCCGGGGTGAGGACGGCGGTGCGGAGCTTCTTGTCCCCGTGGAGGCTGGTCAGTTCGAAGAAGTGGGCGGCCTCGAACGTGCCGGAAGCGGGGGCCGCCTGTCGGGAGCTCTGAATGGACCGGGTGAGTTCCGCCGTTTCGTCGTCCCAGGCCCACCGCAGCACGACGTCGCCGGTCTCCAGCGCCGTCGCCGCGTCGGTAAAGGCGACCTCGACGAGGGCCGTCCGCGAACCGCGGTCCAGCCGCACCCGCAGCGTGAACCCGCACAGCCGGGCCCCGCCGGCGGGGTCGATCAGCGCCCCCCGGCTGACCAATTCCCCCCGGGCCGGACCGGCGTCGACGATCTCCCACGACTGCACGTCGGCGCCCACGGCCCGGCTGTACCGCTCCGGTTCGGCGCCGTCCTCGGGGGAGCCGGTGAGGGTGCGGGGAGCGTGGAACCGCACCGCCGGTCGCATACCCAGCCGCACGGGGCTGCGGCCGTAGGTCTTCACGGCGGCGATCCCGCCGGTCGCCGGGTCGAACAGGACTTCGAACGCCTCGTTCCGCACCACGCCGGGCTCCGCGGTCTTCGCCTTGGCCTTGGAGAGCGGCGCCGCCTTGCCGGACTGGGCGGGGAACCAGACGAAGCCGCCGGGGGGGATCTCGCAGGTGAAGGACCGCGGGCCGACGAGCTTCACCGCCGGGTGATCGGCGGGCGGGCCGGGGGCTTTCTCGCCGCGGTCGAGGGCCACGGTGCGGGGGATCGGCAGCGGGTTGAGCCAGAGCGTGCCGGGGGTCGAGCCGCCCCGGCAGATCGCGGCGGCCAAGCGATTCGCAGCGTCGCTCTCGGCCCCCTCCGTCCCCAGCAGGTCCGCGAGGCCGCCGATCAGGCCCCGGCCGCGGGCCTCCGCGTCGGCCCGGATCGCCCGACTGTGGGCGGAGAGCGGCTCCGGGGAGCCGGCGGCCGGGCCGGGGGAGCGGTACTTCCGCGGGTCCGCCGCGAACACCCGGGCGAACGGATCGTCCTCCGCAAACATTTCCGTGAACGTGGCGAACTCCCCCAGCGCCGGGGCGAGGGCGGTGAGAGCCTTCAAATCGTCCAGCAGCGGACCGGGGGCGCCCGGCCAGCGGGCGAAGGTGACGGCGACGGTCTGCTCCGCCTCGAAGGCTTCGGCGAGGATCTCCGGCAGGTCCCAGAAGGAGCCCGCCGAGCCCGCCGGCAGCGGATCGCGGGCGTGGGCCGGGATCTCCCCGCCGGCGCCCGCCCACCGCACCCGGCCCGCCCCGTCCGGCGGCACGTCGCCGGGGCCGAACTTGAGGTGCAACGCCGCCTTGACTCCGAGGGACTCCAGGATCTGCGGCGTCAGCGGGGTGAAGCCGAACGCGTAACGCCCCCAGACTCCCGGCGGACTCCCGAACAACTCGCGAAACGCCTCCCGTCCCGCGTTCAGTTCTCTCACGGCGGCGGAGACGTCCCGCAGGGCGACCGGGGCCTCGATCCGTTCGCCGCCCACCGGTTCGACCCGGCCGGCGGCGTCGCGGACGGCGGCGACGAGGTCCGGCGAGGCGGCGGCGATCTCGTTCCAGTCGGCGCCGGTCGCCAGCAGGTTGAGCGGCGGGCCGCCG
>NZ_JBINJD010000235.1:0-5896 GCF_043951915.1 Alienimonas sp. DA493
CCGGCCGGCGCTGGCCCACGTCTTCCGCATCAAGCCGGGCTTCCCGGGTACCGTGCAACTCGGGGTGACGACCCTCAGCGAGACCCCGGCAGTACGGGTGCGGATCGACCTGTCGAACACCGCCCCGCACTTTAAGAGCGTCGAAAAGCATCTGCCGCTGGCGATCCCGGTGATCGGCCCCTCCGCTCCGTTTTTTATGGACGTGGCGACCCTCCACGACGCCGACGAGCGCTTCGGCACGGACGTGGGGCTGACGGTCGACTATCAGGACCTCGCCGGGCACGAGTATCAATACGTCGCCCGGCTGAATATTTCCGACTCGCTGCCGCCGCTATCGATCGGCACGGAGTCGAACGAAAAGGCGGCCAAGGCGCTGGAGAAGATCGAACGTACCCTCCGCGAGTTGCTGAAGCACGTCACCGCCGGCGCCGCCGAGCCCGGCCCCCCCTGAATTCCTGAACGACCGATGAGCGCCCCCGAAACCGTTACCGTGCAGACCGTCGTCGCCGCCCCGCCGGAGCGGGTGTGGGACGCCTGGACCGATCCGGCCGCGATCCGGCAGTGGAACGCCGCCTCCGACGACTGGCACTGCCCCGCCGCCACGAACGACCTGCGGGTCGGCGGCGAGTTCACCTCCCGCATGGAGGCCCGCGACGGCAGCGTCGGGTTCGACTTCAAGGGCACGTATGCCGAGGTCGTCCCGCACGAATTGATCGTTTATACGATTGAAGACGACCGGGAGGTCCGGATCGAGTTCGAACCCGCCGACGGCGGCACGCGGGTGACGGAAACCTTCGTCGCGGAATCCACCCACCCCGTCGATATGCAACGAGCCGGCTGGCAGAGCATTCTGGACCGATTCAAAGCCTACGCGGAGTCGCAGTCGCCGACCTAATCCTGCGACGGCCCGGTTCGCGGGGCGGCGGTCGGCAAGAGGCGTCTAATCCGCCGGGCAGGAGTCCGACAGGTCCAGGATGCTGCCGAATAGTTCGACGACCTCGCCGTCGGCGTTTCTGATCGGCTCGCCGCGGGTTAACACGCGGTTCCAACTCCCGTCCGGGCGGCGGTGGCGGACCTGGAGTTCGAACCCGTCGCCGCCCTTGCCGGCGGCGTCGAGGGCGGCCAGCAGGGCCGGGCGGTCGTCGGGGTGCACGGTGGCGAGGTATTCGTCGAAACCGGGCGGCTCGTCGGCCGGCTCCAATCCGGCGATGCGGAAGGTCTCCTCGCTCCAGTAGGCGGCACCGCTGGCGACGTCCAACTCCCAGGTGCCCAGGCCGGCGAGGCGCTGGGTGCGGCGGAGGCGGTCCTCGCTCTTCTTTAATCCCGCCTCCTGCCGTTTGCGGACGGTCACGTCCCGGGCGTTGGTGACCACCACCCGGCGGCCGTCCACCTCCGTCACCCGGGCGCTGACCTGCACCGGCAACCGGCCGCCGGTTTTGGTGCGGAAGTCGACTTCGGCGTTCTCAAACTCGCCCCGCTCCTGCAGGCCGTGGACGAACTTTTCGCGGCAGCGGCTCGGCGGCCAGAACGACGCTTCGTCCACCGTCTTCCCCACCACGTCGGCCGGGTCGTAGCCCAGCAGGGCGGTGAATTGGTCGTTCACCTCCGTGACGCGGCCGTCGGTCAGGTCGACGAGGAACACGCAGTCCGGGCTGGCCAGGAACGCCCGGCTCCACTTGAGCACCCCCTGCTCCAGGGCGGAGCGCTCCGCCTCGGCGTTCGCCAGCTTCTCCCGGGACTCGCGGCAGCGCTCGGCGACCGGTTCGTCGTGCAGTTCGCCGGCCTCGATCAGGCCCTCGGCCAGTTCCAGATCGCCGTTGTCGCAGGCCCGTTCGGCGAAGGCGATGCGGGTCGCCCGTAAGGTTTGCTTCGCGCAGTCGTTCCCGTCCCAGGCGGCGAGGGCCTCGGCGAGCGTGCGGGTGGCGAGGGCGAAGGTCGCGTAGTCGCCGCTGGCGTTCGCCTCGGCGGCGAGCCGGCGGCCGCGGCGGGTCAGGCGGGCGCTTTCGGCGTGGGTCTCGTACTCCGCCATCAGCTCCTTGAACGCCGCCACGCCGGGCGGGCGGTCGGCGGGGTCGTCGGCCATCACCCGACGGGCGATCCGCACCAGTTCTTCGTCCCAGTCGGACTCGCCCCCCTCGGCGTCCGGGTCGTCGCCGCAGGCGTCGTCGGGTCCGGCGGGGGCGAACCGCTCCGGCCGGTAGCGGTTGACGGCGGGCTCCCGCGGCGGCTCGGGCAAATCGAGCCGGTTGGCGGCGGCGCTTTTCAGGCAGGCCGTCAGCGTCTCCCCGGCGTGCGGGCGGCGGCCGGTGGCGATCTCGAACAGCACCGCGCCCAGCAGATACACGTCGGTGCCGGGGCCGAGGTCCTCGGCGTCGCCGCGGGCCTGCTCGGGGGCCATGTAGGCGGGGGTGCCGGCGATCCCGGTGGCGTCGATGCCGCCGCACAGCCGGCCGGTCGGGACCTCCTCGCCGTCCGCCCGCCGCCGCGCGGCTTCGCGTCGCTGGGCCTCGCGAGCGTCGGCCCGGTCCTCTTCGGTCAGCGCCAGGCCCCAGTCGTTCAGCAACACCTCGCCGAACGCGCCCAGCAGCACGTTCTCCGGCTTGATGTCCCGGTGCACGACGCCGCGGGAGTGGGCGAAGGCGACGGCGTCCGCCACCGCGGAGAGGATCCGCAGGTTCTCCGATCGGGCCATCGTGCGGATCGACTCGCTCCAGGGCGTGCCGACCACCCGCTTCATCACCAGGAACGGCTCGCCCGTCTCGTCCGCGGCCAGCTCGTAGACCGGCAGGATGTTGGGGTGGTCCAGCCCGGCGACGACGCGGGCCTCGGCGAGGAAGCGGCCGCGGGCGTCCGGCCGGCCGGGCTTGAGCCGTTTGAGCGCGACGGTGCGGCCCAGGGCGGTCTGGATCGCCTCCCGCACCACGCCGCTGCCGCCCTCGCCGATGCGTTCGCCGAGTTGGTAGTCCGCCGTCGGGTCGTCGCCGACCGTGCGGACCGGCAGCGGCGGACCGGCGGCGAGGGCCTCCGCGGTGACGTTGGTGAAGTCCCCGTTCGGCGCCGGGGTGAGTTGCAGCGTGCGGCCGTTGGGATCGGCGGTGTCGGCGCCGGGATTGGGATCGCCGCCGGCGTCCAGCGGGCCGACCCGGCCGGTCGCCCGCAGCCCGGTCAACAGACCTTGCCCCTGCCATCCCCCCGGTACGACGGTGCGGGCGGAGTCGTCAGCCGCGGCGGGCATGGGGCGGGGCGGGGCGGGGCGGCCGGGGGCGGGTCGCCCAGTGTACCCGGCTCCGCCGTCGGGAAAGCGGGCTTCGAGGGTTCCGAGGAGCGCCTCGTCCCATTTTCGGGGATCGCCCTACGTCGCCCACGCCGGCCCGGTCCCGCACCGGTCGGGGGCGGCCCCCCGCTCGTCCCGCGGTTCCGCGGGCGGACGCCGCCCGGTTGTCTAACGTCCGACCGCCGCGGCGTAGCGGCGGGGCTGTTTGACGAAGGCGGCCCGGGTTTTCTCCGAGGCGAACAGGTAGATCCGGTCCTCGTAGACCGCGCAGCGGTCCGGCCGGCCGGGGACGCGGAAGCCCTCTAACACGCCCAGCACGACGTCCCCGCCGCCGGCGACCGGGAGATAGCGGGTCGGGTTTCGCTGGAACGCCGCCCGGGCCTCCGCCGTGGCGAAGTGCCAGGGGGCGCCGCCGTGCGTCGCCATATGCTCCGGCCGGCCGGGGGCCAGCCGCATCTCGTCCCGCAGGGTGACGGGGCAGACGGCCCCGAATCCCGGCGTGTGCACCTTCGCCGCCGCTTCCGCCTCCGCCGCGGCTTTCGCTTCCGCCTTCGCCTTCGCCGCCGCTTCGGCCTTCGCGGCCGCCTCCGCCTTCGCCCTCTGCTGAGCGGCGACTCGCTCCGCCTCGGCCCGGTCCGCCTGCCGCCGCTCCGCTGCCTTGCGCTCCGCCTCTGTGCGCTCCGCCTCGGCCTGCTCCGCGGCCCTGCGGGCGGCGTCGCGGCGTTCAGCCTCCAAGCGTTCCCGCTCCAGACGTTCGACCGCGGCCCGCTCCGCGGCGGCCTTCTCTTCGGCGGCCTTCTGCTCAGCGGCCTGTCGCTCGGCGGCCTGTCGCTCGGCGGCCTGTCGCTCGGCGGCCTGTCGCTCGGCGGCCTGTCGCTCGGCGGCCTGTCGCTCGGCGGCCTGTCGCTCAGCGGATTCGCGGGCGAGGCGGTCGGCGTCGGCGTCGGCTTCGCTTTGTTCGAAGGGATCGACCCACCCCGGCGGGGCGACCGCCAAGGCGCTTCTCACCAGTTCGTCGCGGCCCGGTTCGCCGTCGCCGCTCGGCGGCGCGGGAGCAACGCGGGACGCCGCGGCGACGGACGGCGCCGGCGAACCGGCGGGGCTCGGCGACGTCCGCTCCTCGGGCTCCGCGGCGTCCCGGGCCGCGGCGGCCGCGGCGGCGAGGGCGACGGAGGAATCGAACAGCGGCTCCGCCTCCAGGTCCGCCTCCAGGTTCTCCGAGGGCTCGGCGTGCGGGGGCGTCGCTTCCGGGGTCGGCGCCGCGGCAAGCTCCGGCTCCGGCGGGGGTTCCGGCTCCGGCGGCGTGACGATGATCTCCCCCTCGGCGCCGGTCGGGGCGACGACGGGGCGGCGGGCGTCGAGGATCGCCAACTCCGCCAGCAGCGCCGTGCGGAACCGCCCCGGGGGCAGCGCCTCGGCGGCCCGACGGCCGCGGGTCGCGGCGTCGGCCCGGGGTTCGTCCGTCACCCCGGCCGCGCCCCTCTCGACCGCGGCGCCCAGGACCGCCAGGCACACGAGCGGCGCGACGACGGAACGCGGGACGAAACGGCAGACCATGGGAGCGCCGGGCGCGAGAACGGGGCCAACGCCTGCGCTTATCGGCCGGCCGGTCCGGCGGATCGCGGCGAATCTGCGGGCGGGGTGAAGAAAACGCGGGTCCGGCGTCGATGTCGGCTCATGTCGGCGACGCCCCCGAACCGGGGCCGCCGCCCCGCGGCGCCCGTGCCCCGCGGCGTGCGTTCCCCGATCCCCCGTCGGCCCCGTTCCATGCCCGTCTCGCTGCCGGCCGCCCTGCTGTGCGTCCTGCTGCCGGGCGATTCGCCCGAGACGCCGACGTTGTCCGAGGCGCCGACGCGAACCGCCCCCCCGGCGATCGCCGGCGTACCGACGCTCTCCGCGGCCCCGCAGGCGACGCCGACGCCGGACCCCGGCGGGGCGAACTTCGTGCCGGCAGAGATCGCCGCCGCGGACGCCCCCCCGCTGTCCGCCCTGGGCACGCTGTGCGTGGTGGCGCTGGCGGAGCGCCGGTTCGAGGCCGCCTCCCCGCACTTCAGCGCCGTCCACGCCGGCCGCACCTATTTCTTCGCCTCGGAGCAGGCCCTCTCCCGGTTCCGCGACGCCCCGGACCGCTACGCCCCGGCGTGGTGCGGCATGGACCCGGTCGCCTATCTGGACGAGGAGATCCTCGCCGAGGGCGCCGTCCTCCGCCGCCACGCCGGCCGGTTCTACCTGTTCACGAGCGTGGAGAACTGGAACGTGTTCCGCGCCGCCCCGGGCCGCTACGCCCGATAAACAGCGGTTTCAGGACCGAGCGGAACGCCGCCCCGAAGCGTCCGCGAGGCATCGCCGCGGCGACCGGCCGGGCGACCGGCCGCACCATTGGGCCGCTCTATCGGGCGGCGAGGGCGACCGGGCGGGGGTGACAGCCGCGGCAGACCGCGGCGCGGTGGGTGGCCGGGTCGAACACCACCGCGGCGCCGCACTGCGGACAGGCCCGCACCTCCAGGGCCGACTCCCACTCGCACAGCGCCGTCCCCCGCACCAACGACCCGCAGACCAACAGCGAACCGGCGAGCACGGCGGCGCTGAGCAATCGAAACATCGGCGGTCCCTCCCCCGGCC
>NZ_JBINJD010000236.1:0-5830 GCF_043951915.1 Alienimonas sp. DA493
ACGCTTCAAGCGTCCGGGACGCTCGCCGTTGCGGTTCCGTCCGCCCTTGCGGTTACGTCGCCTCGACCTGATTCGGGGCGTCGGCGAGTTCGTCGTTGAGCAGGTCGACGAGTTGCCGCAGGCGGCCGGCGGAGCGGCGGTTGAAGTCCAGCCGCAGCCGGGGGAGGTCGGCGAGGTGCTCGTCGTCCGCTTCCTGCTGGTGGGCCCCGCAGCAGGTGATCTCGCCGCTGGCGCAGATGTCGTTGAATTCGTCGTTAATCCGCTCCAGCAATTGATCGTCCGGGGCGGCGTGCAGCCGGAGCACGAGCTTCCCGCGGACGTACCGCATGGAGTTATACACGCTGTAGAAGTTGAGAATCTCCTCGACGGCCTCCTCGACGTCCGTGGTAATCTTGTAAAGGGAGGTGTCCTCCGGGGAGATCAGGCCTTTCTCCAGCAGTTCGTCGTTCACGAACTGCTGCCAGTGGCCCCAGTAATTGCCGTCCGGTTCGTCGACCCAGACCAGCGGCATAAGGTCCCGCTTGCCGGTCTGCACCAGGGTGAGGGTTTCGAACGCCTCGTCCTGGGTGCCGAACCCGCCGGGGAAGGTGACGATGCCGTGCACCTCCTTGACGAACAATAACTTCCGGGTGAAGAAGTATTTCAGGTTCGCCAGCTTGGGATCGCCGTCGATAATGCGGTTCGCGTGCTGCTCGAACGGCAACAGGATATTGACGCCCATGCTCATCTCGCGGCCGGCGCCGACGTGGGCGGCCTCCATGATGCCTCCGCCGGCTCCGGTGAGGACCATCCAGCCTTCCTCGGCCATGCGGCGGCCGAACTTCTCGGCGTGGGCGTACTCCGGGGCGACCTCCGCGGTGCGGGCGCTGCCGAACACCGACACCTTCCGCCGCTTGCGGTAGGGGGTGAACATTTTAAAGGCGTACCGCAGCTCCTTCAGGGAGCGTTCCAGAATCTTCAAATCGCCCCGCGTGGCCCCGTCGGCCAGCAGCTTGTCCGCGGTGCGTTTGATGGATTCGACCAGCTCGGTCTGCTGGGCGAAGACGTGGTCCGGGACGGTTTCGTCCGGCTCCAGCGGGAGCGGTTCGCTTTCCGCGTCGTCGGCCCGGCCGCGACGCCGGCGGCGGCGGGAGTCGTTCGGTTTCGCCGGCGTCTTCGCGTCCTCGGCGGGACCGTTCGTCTTCGCTGCGTCCGTCTTGGCGTCGTCGTCCGGCTTGTCGGACGTTTCGGGGCGGGGGGCGTCGGCCACGGCGGGGCTCCTGTGCGACTCTGCGGGTTCCTGTCGGGACGTCAGCGTAGACCGCGAGCCCGATCGCACCCACCGCGGTCGGGATCGTTCATGAAGTTCTCAGATCGGCCCCCAGGCGTTCCCGGGGGACCGCCGCCCGATTCCCCCGGGCGACGGCGAGACTCATCCAATCGACAGCGGGGCGGCGGGGCCGGTGAGGAACATCTCGCCCGCCGCCGGCCAGTCGACCGTCAGGTCCCCGCCGGGGGCGGAGACCGTCACCCGTCGCACGCAACGCCGCACCGCGATCGCCGCCGCGACCGCCGCGCAGGCGCCGCTCCCGCAGGAGGCCGTCTCCCCCACGCCGCGTTCGTACACCCGCAACGTGATCGCGTCCGGTGAACGGGCGAAGGCGAAGCCCACGTTCACCCCGCCGTCGGCCGCAAACAGCGGGTGCGTCTGCAACGCCGGGCCGAGGGAGCCGACGAGGTCGTCCCCCGGCGGTTCGTCCACCAGGAACACGGCGTGCGGGTTGCCAAGGTCCACCCGAATCGGCGGCCCGTACGTCGCCAGCCCCGGCCGGCCGGAGTCGCCGGTGGGCCGGTGGTTCGGCAGGAACTCCGCAAAGGCCCGCGGGTCGGCCGGCGGAGGGCGGAATCGCGGTTTGCCCATCGAGACCCGCACCGCCGCGGGGCCGCCCCGGACGGGCAGAACCGCTGCCGTGCGGAGGCCGGCGGGGGTGTCGAAGGTCGTCGTCCCGCGGGCGCCGTGCGGGTCGAGGTGGGCCGCGGCGCACCGCAGCCCGTTCCCGCAGGCGGCGGCGGGGGTTCCGTCCGGGTTGAAGAAGGCGACGCCCGCCGCCGCCCCCGGCGTCTGCGGCGGCGACAGGAAGACCGCCCCGTCGACGCCGAACCGCCCGCACAGCGCCGCCGGGTCCGGCGGCGGCGCGCCGCCGAGGCCGTCGTGCAGGGCGAACGTGTTGCCGGCCCCGTGCCAGAGGGCGACCGTGGACGGGGCGTTCACCGGCGGGGCGATCGCGGGAGAGGTCGGCAGCGGGGAGAGCGAGCGCACGACGGGCGATCTAGGCCGTTTCCGACAGCCCGCGGAAGATCGGTTTGCCGAACTGCTTGCTGAACGGCGTGAACGGCCCCCCGCCGGACGCCTGCGACAGGCTGTCGGCGAGCATGGAGTACTTCGCGTCCAGCTCGTCCGCGTGCTGCACGATGAGGGCCTCGGGGGTGTGCGGTTCGGCGGGGCTGCCGTACTCCCGGATGCCGTGGTGCGAAATCACGACGTGCTCGGTCCGCAGCAACAACTCCCGGTCCACCGGTCCGCCGGGCTGGTCGGCCTGCCAGGCGGCGGCGTCCCGCAGCCAGTCCCGGCCGATCACGATGTGCCCCAGCAGCCGCCCGGTCGAGGTGTACTCCGCCCCGGCGGGGGAGCCGTCGAGCTCCTCCAATTTGCCCACGTCGTGCAGCGTCGCCCCGGCGATCGCGGCGTCGGCGCACAGCGGCGGGGACAGGTTCGGGTACAGGCCCTCGTATTTTTCGCACAGCCAGACGGTCGTCCGCACCACGCTGAGGGTGTGCTCCAACAGCCCCCCGGCGAAGGCGTGGTGGTTTCGGCTGGCGGCCGGCCATTTCTTGAACGCCTCCGCCCGGTCGTTGAGCACCTTCAACACGACCGCCCGCAGCGGGCCGTCCTCGATCTTGTCTTCGCACAGGGAGGTCAACGCCCGGAACATGTTCTCCGGGTCGAAGCGGCTGGTCTCGAAGAAGTCCGCCTCGTTGAAGCCGGCGTCGACGTCGGCCGGCTGGACGGGGCGGATCTTGTCGAGGTTCAATTGCGGACCGTAATTGTTCTCCTCGTAGGTGCCGCGGAGCTTGTAGAAGGCGCCCTTCGTCCAGTTCGCCTCGCAGTCGGCGAAGTGGCCGGAGTCGCTCCAGACCATCACGGCCGCCTCCCGGTCGGCGTCCCGAAAGGTGCATTTATAAAAGGGCTTGCCGGCCTTGGTGACGTCCTGCTTTTTGGAGGACAGCAGGGCGAACACGTCGGCGGTCGTCCCCGGTTTGAGGTCCGACAGCTTGGAGACGGTCTCGGGGAACAGCACGGGCGGCCTTTCGGCGGACGAACGCGGCGGGACGACGACGCGGCGGACGGGCGGCGTCCGACGGCCGGACGGGTGCGGCGAACCGCCCGAAACGGGAGGCGCCTTTCCGTCGACCGGACAGGCCCCTAGACTAACCGACCCTGATTCCACTTCAGCCCCCGCTGACCCGGACCCCGATGCCCGCCACCGCCGAAGCCGCTCCCGCCACCGCCGCCCCGGCCGCCCCGGAGTCGACCGTTCCCAACGCCGCCGATCTGCCGACCGAGGGCTGCGTGACCGTCACCGAAGCCGCCGTCGCCGAGGTCCGCCGCGTCATCGCCGAGCAGGCCCTGCCCGAGGGCAGCGTGCTGCGGGTCGGCGTCTCCGGCGGCGGGTGCAGCGGCTTCTCCTACGCCCTCGGCTTCGACGACAAAGTCGACGAGGCGAAGGACGAGGTCTTCACCCAGCACGGCCAGGTCGTCGCCGTCCCCTACAAGTGCGGCCCGCACCTGGAAGGCACCGTGATCGACTTCTACGCCGGCGTCGAGAAGCGCGGCTTCACCTTCGAGAACCCCAACGCCCGCAACACCTGCGGCTGCGGGTCCAGCTTCAGCGCCTGACGTCCGGCGAGCGGGGGGCGTGAGCCCCCCGAGCCCGACGAGCGGTTCACCGAATCCGCCCGCGGTCCCGACGGGAACTTCCCCCGGGGCCGCGGGCGGCGTTCATGTCTAGCCTGCGGGACGATCATTCGTCTTCCAGAACCGCCCCGCCCCGATGAGCACCGGCGTCCCCGCCCAGTCGACCCCCGACACGACCTCCGCCCCCCTGGCCCCGCAGCGGGTGGTGGGCAGCTACGCGGATTACGCCGCCGCCCAGAAGGCGGTGGACTATCTCTCCGACGAAAAGTTCCCCGTCCGGCACGTCACGATCGTCGGCCGCGGCCTGAAGTTCGTGGAGCAGATCACCGGGCGGCTGAACTGGGGCCGGGCGTTTCTGAACGGCTTGGCCAGCGGGGCGCTGACGGGGCTGTTCATCGGTCTGATCCTCGCAATCTTCTTCCCGGCGGTCGAAGTGGTCGACGGCGTGTTGGTCCGGGAGGGCCTGAACTGGCCGCTGATCCTCTGGGCCACGGCGATCGGCGCCGTGTTCGGCAGCGTGTTCTCCCTGATCGGCTACGCCATGACCGGCGGCAAGCGGGACTTCACCAGCGTCGGCGCCATGCGGGCGGAAACCTACGACGTGCTGGTCGACGCGGAGCACGCCGACGAAGCCGAACGCGTGCTGGCCGGCATGTCGCCGTAAGCGGACGCGCCCCGGGGCCGGAGCGTGGGCGGCGCAGACGGCCCACGGCATCGCCGCCCGCTCGACCGGCGGCGGGACGCGGGCTTCAGAGATCCCGCGCTACCCCGGCCGCCGGACCGTCGCACGGCGCCGCAGCCACGGGACAAGCCGGCGTTCGATCGTCGCCTGGGCCAGCCACGCCGCAGCGGCGATCGCGGCGACGTACGCCGCGACCGCCCCGGCCCGCACCGGCCCGTCGGCGTCGGCGAACTGCCCGGACGGCAGCAGGGTGTAAAGAACCTTTTGGGCCATCACGTGGGTGAGGTACAGGGCGTAGGAGGCCTCCCCCAGCGCCACCAGCGGCCTCCACCGGAACGCTCGCGGGCAGCGGTTTCCGGCCGCTCCCAGCAGGACCACCACGGCCACGCAGCCGACCAGCACGACCGCCTTCCCCGCCGCGACGTTCGGCAGGAACGCCCCGCCGACGAGGACCGCCGTCGCCGCCCACGGCGCCCAGCCGGGCGGCTCCCACGGGCCGGCGGGCGCGGCGGCGCGTTCCCGCCACACCCACGCCGCCGCTCCCGCCGTGAACGGGCCGACGACCGAGAGCAGCTCGAAGAACGGCAGCCCCCGCGCCCGCCAGTACAGGTAGAAGACGACCGTCTCGATCAGGGCCAGCCCGGCGACGGCCCCGACCGCCGCCCGCCCCCGCCGGCCGGCCGACGCCCGCCACAGCCCCGCCGCGAGGAGCGGGAACAGCAGATAGGCGAACCACTCCGCGCTGATCGACCAGGACGGAAGGTTCCAGTTGAGCCGGAAGTCCGGGACCCAGGCGTGCAGCAGGGCGAGGTTGAGAAGAAAGTCGACGGCCCCGTACCCCTCCGGGTCCACGGTGGCGCCGAACCGGGCGCCGACGGCGACCATCGCCGCGGTGCCCAGCAGCGTGGCGAGGTGCAGCGGGTAAATGCGGATGAGTCGGCGGAGCAAAAAGGTCTTCGTCCCCGCCGCGGAGAGCCCCCCGCCGAACGCCGGCGCGTAGTTCATCGCCAGCACATACCCGCTGAGCGTGAAGAACAGCGGGACCGCGAGGTGGCCGCGGTCGATCAGCGGCGCCAGCGCCCGGGAAGCCGGCAGCAGGACGTAGAGGTCCGGGCTGAAGTGGTACAGGACGACCCACACCGCCGCGACGCCCCGCACCGCGGTGAGGCTGTCCACCGCCGGCGGACGCCGCG
>NZ_JBINJD010000237.1:0-5770 GCF_043951915.1 Alienimonas sp. DA493
TCCCGCAGGACCGGCTCCCGCAGGACCGGCTCCCGCAGGACCGGCTCCCGCAGGACCGGCTCCCGCAGGACCGGCTCCCGCAGGACCGGCTCCCGTCGAACCGGCGCCTGAGACCGCGGCCCCCGCGGCGATGGTCGAGACGGAGCCGAAGCCCGAGCCCAAGCCCGAGACGGAACCGGCAGAGGAATCGGCAGAGGAACCGGCAGAGGAACCGACGACGCCGGAGAGCGAGGTCGCCGACGAACGGCCGCCGGCGACGGAGGACCTGCTCACCCCGCCGGGGTTCCGGGCGGTGGCCTTCTCCGGGGACGACCTCGCCACGGACATCACCTGTCTGACGCACGATGCGAACGGGCACGTGGTCGTCGCCGGGCCGGGCTTCGTCAAACGCCTGCTCGATACGGACGGCGACGGCGTCGCCGACGAGGCCCAACGGTTCGCCGACGGCCCGAAGGACGGGGCGCAGGGGCTGTATTTCCTCGGGAACGACTTGATGGCGGTCGGCGACGGCGGGCTGCTCCGCTATCAGGACGCCGACGGCGACGGCGTGTGGGACGGCCTCGGCAAGGTCGATCGCGAGGGCCGCCCGGCCCGGCCGCAGCGGTTCCTGAAGCTCCCCACCGGCTCCGAGCACGACGCGCACGCCGTCACCCGCGGCCCGGACGGCTGGTGGTACCTCATCGCCGGCAACTACGCGGAGATCGGCGCCGACTACGTGACCCGCACCACCTCCCCGCTGCCCAAGAGCGGCCCGCTGGCGCCACGGGGCGGCGTGCTGATGCGGCTCGCCCCGGACCTGACCGGCGGGGAACTCGTCGCCCACGGGATGCGGAACGCCTACGACTTCGCCTTCGGGGCCGACGGCAGCGTGTTCACCTACGACAGCGACGGCGAACGCGAGGTCACCCTGCCCTGGTACCGTCCGACCCGCGTGCTGGCGCTGGTCCCCGGGTCGCACGCCGGCTGGCTCAGCCGCAGCGTGAAGCGCCCCTTCGACGCCCCCAGCATGCCGCCGGTCGTTTGCGAACTGGGCCGCGGCTCACCGACCGGCGTCGTCTGCTACCGGCACGCCGCCTTCCCGGAGGAACTGCGGAACTCGGTGATCGTCGCCGACTGGACCTTCGGCCGCGTCCTCGCCCTGCCCTTGGAGCAGGACGGCGCCGGCTACGACGCGGAGCCCGTCAGTCTGATGACCAGCAGCGGCCGGGCCGGCTTCGCCCCCACCGCGATGAGCGTCGGCCCCGACGGCGACCTGTTCGTCTCCGTCGGCGGCCGCGGCACCCGCGGCGGGGTGTACCGGCTGACGTATGAGGGAGCGGACGGAGGCGCCCATGGAGCCGGGCGAAGTGGGAGCCGTTGGTGGACGAACTCGGCCCCGGACCGCTGCGGGCGGCGGCGCTGGATCAGGCCCGGCCGGCCGCCCAGCGGGTGCGGGCGATCGAGATTCTGACGGAAAAATACGAGGGCCTGCCGGCGAACGTGCTGTCCTTCTTCGCCGCCGATCCGGCGCCGGAGGTGCGGGCCCGGGCCTGCTGGTCGCACGGCGTGCGGGAGCCCGCCGCCCCGGACGCCGCCGCCCTGGCGCCCTTCCTCGCCGACGAGTCCCCCCGCGTCCGCCGGGCCGCGTTGGAGGCGTTCGCCGGGATGACGGACTCCGGCAAGGCGGCCGTCGCCACCGTGTTCGACGCGCTGGCGGAGAACCTCGGCCACCCGGACCGGCTGGTCCGCAGCGCCGCCCAGCGGGTGATCGCCCGGCTGGCCGCCGCCGACCTCGCCCCGCTGGCCCGGGCCGCGCACGGCAAGGGGGACGCCGCCCGCGTCGCCTTCGCCCTCGGCTACCTCGCCGCCTACCCCCGCTTCGACGACGCCGCGATCCGGCTGGGCCTGAACGTGCTGGAAGGCGACGCCGCCCCGGACGTCCGCCGCGACGCCGTCCGGCTCGTGCAGATCGCCCTGGGCGACTACGGCCCCGGCTACGATTACGCCCAGAAGGGGGACGGCTCGGCGTTCGAGGGCTACACCGCCGGCTTCGACCTCGCCCCGCACGAGCGGGAGTTGAACGTCGTCGTGCCCCGCCTCAGCGCCCTGCTGGCCCGGCGTCGGCAGGGGCGGGAGGAGGCGGCGGTCGATCACGAGCTGGTCCGCGTCGCCGCGATGATCGCCCCCTATAACCCGGTGATCCTCGGCGAATTGACCGGCCGGCTGACCGAGAGCAGCGACCCGACCGAGGACCTGCACCACCTCTTCGCCGCGGCCCGGCTGCCGGTTGAACGCTCCGCCCCGCAGACCGAGGCGATCGCCGCCGCCCTCGTCCGGCTGGACGCCAAGGTCGCCGAACGCGGCCTCAACACCGACACGAACTGGGAGCCCCGGCTGACGGAGCTTTACGACGAACTGTTCGAGAAGGACCGGCAGCTCGCCGCCGCGGTGGTCGCCCGGCCGGACCTCGGCCGGCCGGCCCACGTGGCCCTGCTGGCCCACGTGCCGGCGGACCTCGTCCCGCAGGCCCGGGCCCGCTTCGCCGCCGCGGCCCGGGAGCCGGGCTACGACTGGAGCGGCGACGTGGTGTTCCTGCTGGGCGACGGCCCCGACGGGCCGAAGCGGATTCGCCCCCTCTTTGAAGATCGCTCCGTCCGCGGCGCCGTGGTGATGAGCCTCGCCGATCGCCCCGGCGGCCCGGCCCCGGTCGACCGCCCGTTGTTCGTGGAGAGCCTGGACAACGGCGACCTCTCCGTCGTCGCCGCGGCGCTGGGGGCGTTGGAAAAGCTGCCCTCCTCCGGCGCCCTGGCCGACGCCGGGCGGCTGACCGCCGCGGAGCACGCCGCCGAAACGGCCGGCCTGACCGCGCTGCTCCGCCGCCTGCCGGACGACGACCGCGGCCGCGATTTGAAGGCCCGCACGGTGGCGCTGCTCCGCCGCAACACCGGCGAGACGACCGGCTTCGCCGCCGCCGACCCCACCAGCCCCGCCGCCGCCGCCGGCTGGACGGAGTACGTCGCCGCCCGCTTCCCCGACCTCGAAACCTCCGGCGGAGCCGCCGAATCGCTGGCCCGGTTGGCGACGATCGACTGGGAATCCGGCGACGCCGCCCGCGGGGCAGAGGTGTTCAAGGCCCGCGGCTGCGCGACCTGCCACGGCGGCCGCGGGGCCGTCGGCCCGGACCTCGCCGGCGCCGGCGCCCGCTACGGCCGCAAGGACCGCTGGACGGCGATCCTCGACCCCTCCCGCGACGTCCCCAGCCGGTATCGCACCGAGCTGATCGTCACCGCCGACGGCCGCGTCGTGGAGGGCCTGCCGGTTTACCAGAGCACGGACGGCATCACCCTCCGCGACGGCCAGGGCCGCACCTGGCGGGTGGAAGCCGGCGACATCCTGGAGCGCCGCACCGGGACGAACTCCCTGATGCCCGGCGGCGTGATGGACGACGCGTCCGACCAGGACTGGGCCGACCTCGACGCCTACCTCCGCAGCCTCTGACGGCTGGCGGCCTCCCCGCATGAGTCCGGAGCGCAAGCTCCGGCCGTGCGTCGTCACGCCCACTGACGTCGCGTCACGTCAGCGTCCCGGACCCTTGGAGGGTCCGGGACGCTCCGCAGCGCGAGTGAGGGTTCAGGACGGGTTCGCCCCCCCCGCGGGTTCGCCCCGGCTCTCCGCCCGCCACCACAGCAGGGCCAGCAGCGACCCGCCCCCGCCGCAGGCGAACTTCAGCACGCACAGCGGCCACGGCCGCCACCAGGCCCCGGTCTTCAGTTCCCACACGTCCGAGGCCGCGAACGCCAGCAGCACGGCGACCAGCCCCCACCGGTACCCGCTCGCCCGCCGCGGCGTCGGCCGACAGGCCAACGCGACCGCCACCGCGGCCCAAAACACGGCCTCGAAGGCGTTATACAGATTGTGCGGTGCGTCCCAGTCGACCGCGGCGAGCCAGTCGGGCATGAGACGAATCGGTCCAAACGGGGGCGGAACGAACCCACTCTAGCGACCCCGCGGCGGCCGATGTCGCCGGGGCGGCGGCCGTCGGTAGGATGCCCGGCGTTCATTCAGCCTGCTCGCCCGCTCCTTCCCCCGCCCCGGTGCGACGATCCATGCGCAGCTTCCTGAGTTCCCCCGCCCGCCCCGCCGCCTTCGCCGCCGCGCTGCTCGTCGCGCTCGCCGGCCGGCTCGCCTCCCAGGACGCGGAGCCGGACGACAAGCCGGAGCCGCAGCCCGTGTCGGTCACAGTCGAGGGGGAAATCGGCCCGGAGGACGTGTCCGCGGCGGGGCGGCTGACGACGGAGTTCTTCCGCTGCTATCCCTCGTTGATCGAGCGGTTCGAACGCCCGGACCGGCCGGCGCCCCGGCACGTCACGATCGTCTTTAAACAGCAGCTTCGCGTGCCGGCGTACTGCACGGGCGACGAGATCACCGTCGGCGGGGCCTACCTGCGGAGCAACCCCGACGATATCGCCCTGCTGACCCACGAGCTGACGCACGCCGTGCAGCAGTACCCGCGGGCCCGCCGCGGGTTCGACAAGCCCGGCTGGCTGGTCGAGGGCATCGCCGACTACGCCCGCAAGGTCTACGGCCCGGAGCGCCAACCCGGCTGGCGCCTGCCGGAACGGCTGAGTTCCCGCAACAACTACGACGACGGCTACCGCGTCAGCGCCCGCTTCCTGGAATGGCTGGACGGCCGCACGCCGGGTTCCGTGGACAAGCTCCACGCCGCCCTGAGCCGGGGCGAATACAAGGAGAGCCTGTTCGAAGAGGTCGCCGGCAAACCGGTCGCGGACCTGTGGGCCGAATGCGTTGAAGCGCTGTCCGCCGAAGCCCGCGAAGAGGCAAGCTGACCGCCGGCGGGGCGGTTGCGGCGGGGCGGGCCGGTAGAATGCCGCGTCCCCGCCCCCCGTTCGACCGTCGGTCATATGGACCTGCAACTCTCCGACAAGACCGCCCTCGTCACCGGCAGCACCGCCGGGATCGGGCGGGCGATCGCCGCCCGCCTGGCCCGGGAGGGGGCGACCGTCATCGTCAACGGTCGGTCGCAGGACTCCGTCGACGCCGCCGTCGCCGAGCTGGCCGAGCACACCGGCGGCACCGTCGTCGGATTCGCCGGCGACCTCTCCACGGCCGCCGCCGCGGAGGAGCTGTTCGACACCCACCCCGCCGTCGACGTCCTCATCAACAACCTCGGCATCTTCGAGGCGACGCCCTTCGAGAAGATCACGGACGAGGACTGGGTCCGGTTCTTCAAGGTGAACGTCCTCAGCGGCGTGCGGCTGGCCCGGCTCTATCTGCCCCGCCTGCGGGAGCAGGACTGGGGCCGCATTATTTTCATCTCCAGCGAGAGCGGCGTGCAGATCCCCGCGGAGATGATTCATTACGGTATGACGAAAACGGCTCAATTGGCCGTCTCCCGCGGCCTGGCGGAGATCGTCGCCGGCACGGGGATCACCGTGAACAGCGTGCTGCCCGGCCCCACGATGTCCCGCGGCGTGGAGGACTTCGTCGCCTCCCTGACCGAGGGCGACGACAAGTCCGAGGAGGAGGTCGAAAAAGAGTTTTTCGAGAAGACCCGGCCGACCTCGCTGATCAAACGCTTCGCGGAGCCGGCGGAGGTGGCCTCGCTGGTGGCGTACCTGGCCAGCCCCCTCGCCAGCGCCACCACCGGCGCCGCCGCGCGGGTCGACGGCGGGGTGGTGAAAAGCTGTTTTTAAAGCTCGGTTCTTCTGTGTCCGGCGTCCCAGATCCTTCAAGAGTCCGGGACGCCGGGCGGGGTAAATGACTGGAACCG
>NZ_JBINJD010000238.1:0-5709 GCF_043951915.1 Alienimonas sp. DA493
GTCTGCCCCGCGTGTCCGCCTCGGCTCGCGCCTCGGGCTGCCAAGCTGTCGACGGGGAAGTGTTACACGCCCGGCCAGAGCCAGGCGCCGGCGACGGTGACGCCCAGGCCGACGACGGCCATCACCACGGTCAGGGGGGTGACGGTGGCGAGGGCTTCCCGTTCGGTCAGGCCGCCGGCCCGGCAGACGACCCAGAAGCCGCTGGAGTTCAGCCACAGCACCGCCTTCGACCCGCAGCCGATCGCACAGGCGACCCAGACCGGGTGCACCCCGCTGGCGGGGATCGCGGCGGCGACGAGGCCGGCGGCGACGACCATCGCCACCGTCGCCGACCCCTGGGCGGTCCGCACCGCCAGCGAGACGCCCCAGGCCAACGCCAGCAGGCCCAGCCCGCCGAGATCCGGGACGGCGGCGATCAGGCCGCCCACGCCGGTCTGCCGCAGGGCCGTGCCGAACGCCCCGCCGGCGGCGGCGACCAGCAGGATGCCGCCGCCCTCCGCGACCGCGTCCGCCACGACCGCCTTGCGTTCCAAGGGAGCCGTGTACCGCCAGAGCAACAGGAGGGAAATCAGCGTGCCGGCCAGCACCGCGACCGTCGGGGCGCCCAGCGCCCGCACCACGGCCGTCGGGATCGCCCAGCCTGGGGCCAACTGATCCACCGCCGCCTCCCAGGCGGCCTTCTGGGCGATGAGGAACACCGGGAGGGCCAGCGGCAGCAGGCTGGCCCACAGCGGGGGGAGTTCGTGGGCGGGGCGGTCGGCGAGGGTTCGCATCTGTTCCAAACTCGCCCCGGCGCCCTCCCGCACGGGGATCGTCTCGCCCCGCCGCTCCCACCGCCGGACCCGCCACCAGCACCACAGCAGGCACAGCGGGGCCGTGGCGACGCTCACGCCCAGCCCGACCCCGATCATCAGCGGGATGGAGACGTCCAACTCCGCGGCGACCAGCAGCGGGCCGGGGGTCGGCGGGGCGAGGGAGTGCGTCAGCGCCCCGCCGCAGCAGACGGCCAAGAGCAACAACAGCGGCCCGCGGCCGGTGCGGAGGGCGGTGGACTTGGCCAGCGGGGCGCACAGCAGGAACACGGCGTCGAAGAAGACCGGCACGCCCAGGGCCAGCGAGCCGGCGCAGAACGCCGCCGGGTGGCCCTGCGGGCCGACCGTCGACAGCAGCGCCCGCACTAGCCGCTCCGCGGCGCCGGAGTGCGTCAGCCCGGCGCCGAGGATGGAAGCCAACGCGATCAGCAGGCCGATGCTCGCCGCGGTGTCCCCGAACGCCGCCGCGAACCGCTTCGGCGGCTCCAGATCGGCGATGGCCTTCGCGGCGGCCAGGTCTTGCGTCGGGACGAGCAGGTCGCCCGGCTTCAGCAATCCGGGGGTGGGCTGCGGCTGGGCGGGGTCGGCCGGCCAGCCGCCCTGATAGGATGGAACGGTGGGATTAAAGACGCGGAGCGGCTGATAGGGGGTGACGACGTAGTCGCCCTGCTCCGTACGGACGAGGGCGTCGCCGTCGATCTGGCGGGAAAATTTCCAGTCGAGATCCGTGCCCTGATCCGGCTTCAGGAGGGCGACCGGCGCCCCCAGCCCGCCGCCGAGGCCGGGGCGGTAGGCGGTCAGGTCCCCGCGACTGTTTATCGTGAACACGCCGGGGGAGCCCTCGAACCAGACGCCGTGCGCCTCCTCGCCGACGTCGCGGACGGCGAAGCGTTCCGCGGTGGTCTCGGCCTCGGCCCGGACGACGTTCTCCCGGGGGGTGAGCCACATCACCCCCAGCCCGGCGACGACCAGCACGACCAACGCATGCTGCCGCAGGGCCAGCGTGCCGGCCAGCACCGCGGCCAGTCCGCCGCCGGTCAGCAGGGCCGGGACCGCGGCGGGGGAGAGGTCGAACGGCACGGCGGCAGGTTAGCGAGCTTCCGTTCCGGTCCGAAATCTCGCCCGAAATTCCTCCGCACAACCGGGGCGATCGGTCAAGTCGTCGCTCGGGCTCAGGGTTTCCCCGTGCCGCAGAGTTTGCCTTGGCTCCCCAGCCGTTGCGGGACCGAACAGTGACGACGGCTCGCTGACGTTTTTGCAACGCCTTATTGCCCGCGGTTATGAACGGTTTCGCTCCCCCCCCGCCTCTCGCCGCGGAGACGCCGCCGGCGGACGCCCTCGCCGAACTGGCGACGCTGGCGGGGAACCTCGATCTGCTCTGGTTGGTCGTCGCCACGGGGCTGGTCGCGTTGATGCAGGCCGGCTTCCTCTGTTTGGAGGCCGGGCTGACGCGGGCCAAGGACTCCATCAACGTCGCGGTGAAGAACACCGCGGACTTCGCCGTCAGCGTGACGCTGTTCTGGCTGGTGGGTTTCGGGGCGATGTTCGGCGCCAGCGCCTGGGGGGTGGTGGGGACCGGGGCGTTCGCCCCGTCGCTGTCGGACCCGCGCACGGCGGCGTTCTTCGTGTTCCAGGCGGTGTTTTGCGGGGCGGCGGCGACGATCGTCTCCGGGGCCTGCGCGGGGCGGACGCGGTTCCCCGTCTACCTGGCCGTCGCCGCGGGGCTGGGCACCGCGGTCTACCCGCTGATGGGGCACTGGGCCTGGGGCGGGGCGATCGACCTGGGCGGGCCGGGCGGGGGCGCCCCCGGCTGGCTGGCGGCGCTGGGCTTCGTGGACTTCGCCGGCTCCACGGTGGTGCACTCGGTCGGCGGGTGGGCGGCGCTGGCGACGATCGCCGCGGTCGGCCCGCGGCGGGGCCGGTTCGGCTGGCGGCGGGACGCGGCGGGGGGAACCGGGATCGGGGGAACCGGCGGGGAGGGGCACCTCCCGCGGCCGTCGAGCCCCACGCTGGCCCACCTGGGGGCGCTGCTGTTGTTGGTGGGCTGGTTCGGGTTCAACGCCGGCAGCACGCTGGGCGTGGACGCCGCCGTCGGCCCGATCGCCGCGAACACCCTTCTGGCGGCCTGCGCCGGGGCGATCGGGGCGGGGCTGACGGCCTTCTGGCGCGACCACCGGCGGGCCCGGCGGGCCGGGCGGGCGGAGGTCTGGACGGTGGACGCGGTGGAGCTGCTCAACGGCCTTTTGGGCGGGCTGGTGGCGGTCACGGCCGGGTGCGCCCACCTGTCGCCGGGCGGGGCGCTGGTCGCCGGTCTGCTGGCCGGGCCGTTGGTGGTGTTCGGTTCCGGGCTGCTGGCCCGGCGGCGGTTGGACGACGCCGTCGGGGCGGTGCCGGTGCACGCCTTCTGCGGGGTGTGGGGCACGCTGGCGATCCCGCTGCTGGCGACCGCGGAGGTCGTCGCCGACACCGGGCTCTCCCGGGCGGAATGGCTTGGGGTGCAGGCCCTCGGGGCGCTGGTCTGTGCGGCGTTCACCCTGGGGGCGCTGTACCCGGCGCTGCGGTTGCTGAAGCGGTTCACCCCGCTGCGGGTGTCCGCCGCCGCGGAGGCCGCCGGCCTGAACGCCAGCGAGCACGGGGCCAAGACCGACCTGTGGGAACTGGTGCGGGCGATGGAGCCGCACCGCCGGGGCGAATCGCTGCGGCCGGTGCCGGTCGAGCCGTACTCCGAGGCCGCCCCGGTCGCGGAGCAGTACAACCGGGTGTTGCACGCCTTCGACGTCTCCCGCACGAAGGCCCGGATCGGCGCCGCCCGGGTGGGGGCGATCCTGGCGGGATCGACGGAGCCGATCGTCGCCGCCGACGGGGCCGGCCGCATCGTGGAGTTCAACCCCGCCGCCGAACGGACCTTCGGCCGCCGCCGCGACCGGACGCTGGGCCGGAACCTGGGCACGCTGTTTCCGGAGGAGGAACGCCGACGGGTCGGCTCCGCCCTCCGCAAGGTGATCCGGGCCGGGGCGGAGGCGAACGGCTCCGCCCGGATCGAGGCCGTCGCCCGCCGGGCGGACGGCTCCACCTTCCCCGCGGAGATCGCCGCTAAGCTGGCCGCCGTGACCCCGCTGGGCCGCCGGGCGGACGACGTGGCGGAGGTGCTCACCCTGTTTATCCAGGACGTCTCCGCCCGTCGCGAGGCCGAGGAGCGGCGGGAGGCCCAACTCGCCGCGGAGGCCGCCGACCGGGCCAAGTCGCAGTTCCTCGCCCAGATGTCCCACGAGATCCGCACCCCGCTGAACGCGATGGTCGGCTTCGCGGACCTGCTGCTGGAGGGCGGGGACGAAGATCCGGAGCAGCGCCGCGACCACCTCGAAGCGATCCGCCGCAGCGGGGAGCACTTGGCCGGATTGATCGGCGACGTATTGGACCTCTCCCGCATCGAGGCCGGCAAGGCGGAGGTCCGCCGCCGCCGCTGCGAACCGCACGAGGTGCTGGCGGGGGTCGTCTCCATGCTGCGGGTCCGGGCCGGCGAGAAGGGGCTGGACTTGGACTTCGCCTGGGACGGCCCGGTGCCGGAGGCGATCTGGACCGACACCGGCCGCCTGCGGCAGATCGTGGTGAACCTCGTCGGCAACGCGTTGAAGTTCACCTCCCGCGGCGGGGTGCGGGTGACGGCCGCGGTACGGATGCCCGCCGCCGGCACCGGCTCCTCCGCCCCCGCGAGGCTGCGGATCGACGTGGCCGACACCGGCTCCGGCGTCTCTCCGGAGGACCTCGAACGCATCTTCAAACCCTTCGAGCAAACCGCCGAGGGCGAACGCGCCGCCGGCGGCACCGGGCTGGGACTGGCGATCAGCAAGGAATTCGCCGCGCTGCTGGGCGGCTCCCTGACCGCCACCAGCGAACGCGGCCGGGGCAGCACGTTCACCCTGGAGATCGACGCCGGCCCCGCCGACCGCCTCGTCCTCCGCGAGCAGACGGACCGCGATCCCGCCGCCGGCGACCTCTCCCGGCCCTCCGCCGCCGCCCCGTCCTCCGCCCGCCAGAAATTCGCCCGGCTGCCCGGCCGCCGCATCCTCGTGGCGGACGACGGCGAGGCGAACCGCAAACTGCTGGACCTGGCCCTCCGCCGGGCCGGGGCGGAGGTCCTCTGCGTGGAGAACGGCCGGGCCGCCGTCGACGCCGTCTTCCCCCCGGACGGCGTCCCGGCGCCGGTCTTCCATGCGGCATTGATGGACGTGCAGATGCCCGTGTTGGACGGCCTGGCGGCGACGCGGGAACTCCGCCGCCGCGGCTACGCCGGCCCGGTGCTGGCCGTCACCGCCCAGGCCCTCGCCGGCGACCGCGAACGCTGCGAAGCCGCCGGCTGCACCGGTCACGTGCCCAAGCCGCTCGACCTGCACGCCCTCCTGCAACGCCTCGCGGAGTTGTTGGCGGGCCCTGCTGACGGTGACGGCTTGTACCAGCCCGATGCGCAAGCATCGGCCGGCGGCGCAGCCGTCGAGCAGAACGACGCACCGCCGGAGCTTGCGCTCCGGGCTGGTACAGAACGTTCCGCGGAGCCCGACGACGAACCGCCGGCGGACTTCGACCCGGACCTGCTCGAACTGCGGGACGGCTATCGGGGCGAATTACTGCGGGACGCCGCCGCCCTCACCGCCGCCCACGCGGCCGGCGACCGGGCGGAGACGGCCCGGCTGGCCCACAAGATCGCCGGCAGCGCCGGCACCTTCGGCTTCCCCCGCACCTCCGCCGCCGCGAGGCGGTTGGAATTGGCCGCGGACAATCTGGAGACGACCGCGGCGGCGCTGCCCCCGCTGGTCGATGCCCTCGCTGCGGCGCTGCCGAGACCGCTGGCGGCGCCGGTTTGAGCCTGAGCGTCCCGGACGCTTGAAGCGTCCGGGAC
>NZ_JBINJD010000239.1:0-5579 GCF_043951915.1 Alienimonas sp. DA493
TCGGGCAGGCGGCACTGGGCCATGGCGGGTCCTCAAAGGCTGGATTCAGCCCTTGTTGCGCAAATCCCGTGCCGCGGTTCTCTGTCCGGTTCTAAACAACCTGAACGTCCCCAAAGGAAAGCGGCTACGGGCGTGGTGTCGAAAGGGAAAGACGTGCGTCTGGAGTACCTGCCGGCCGACGCCCCGGAGTTGAACGCGGTCGAGGCGCTGGCCCGCGAGAGTGTCGCCGCGGCGGGGGACCAGCGGTTGCTCCGCGGGTTCGTGCGAGGAACGCAGCCGCCCTTCCCATTCGGCCTGCCCACGCGCAGAGATCAGCCTGCGACTCAGTAAAGCGACCCGCAGCGGGTGGAGTCCGTAACCGCTCGGGGTCGGGGCCGCGCCGACGGGCGATCAGGAAGTCCGCCGCGGCTCTGCCGTTCGTCGCTTCCCGCCCGGGTCAGACGGCCGGACCGATCCGGACTGCCTGAGACAATCGGATCGGATTCGGGAACGGCCGAGTCACGCGTCGCCGATCCCGGCCGGCCGGGAGCCGGCTCCGGTCTGGGCGTCTCACCGCTTCTCAACGTCGCCGGAGTTCGTGGAAAGTCGCCGGAATTCGCGGAAGCCGCAGCCCGTCCTCAACCCCATCCCCGGCGATCTCGTACTGCGTGCGTGCGAAGCCGACCCGCCGCGAAGGAATGCGAACGACGCGGTCGCACCGTGACGGCGACAGCGTCGACGACGGTTGCCCGAGCCCGGCGGCGGATCGGATCGGCGGTTTCCCATGGAGACGCACGGTCTCAGGGGCGATTCCTGAGCGGTCGCCCCGGTAGACTGGGGCGTTCCCCGGTTCTACCCGCTCGCTCGCATGATCCCGCCTCCCGTCTCCGTCCCCCTCGCCACGGCGCTCGCCGTCGCGGTCCTTTCGGTTCAATCTGCGAGGGTCGCCGCGCAGGACCCGGACGGTCCGTCCGCGGCCGGGCGGCCGAACGTGTTGATGATCCTGGTGGACGACCTGAAGCCGGCGCTGGGCTGCTACGGTGACGCCGTAGCTCAGACGCCGCACATGGACGCCCTCGCCGCCCGCGGCGTGCGGTTCGACGCGGCGTATTGCAACCAGGCGGTGTGCGCCCCCAGCCGGTTCACGCTGATGCTCGGCTCGCACAGTACCTCGACGGGCCTGTACGGCCTGGGCAGCCACCTGCGGCAGGCGCTGCCGGACGCCGTCACCCTGCCCCAGCACTTCGCCGCAGCCGGGTATCGGACGGAGTCGCTGGGGAAGGTGTTCCACGTCGGGCACGGGAACCAGGGCGACCCGGAGTCCTTCATGGTTCCGCACTTCAAAGACAAGGTGATCGAGTACGTCGCCCCGGAGAACATCGGCGGGCCGATCACCCGGGAGGAGGCGCTGTTCGGGAACGTGATGCTCGACCGGATCGGTCAGCTGCCGCGGGGGGCCGCGTACGAATCCCCCGCCGTGCCGGACGACGCCTACGCCGACGGCCGCGTCGCCGCCGAGACCGTGCGTCGCCTGCAGGCGGCGAAGGCCCGGCGGGAGGCGGAGGGCACGCCGTTCTTCATCGCCTGCGGGCTCGCCCGGCCGCACCTGCCCTTCAGCGTGCCGCAGCGGTACTGGGATCTGTACGACCCGGCCGAACTGCCGGCCGCGGAGTACGTCGAGGCTCCGGACGGAACGCCCCGGGTCGCGATGAAGCGGGGCGGGGAGATCAACGCCTACAAGCCGATCCCCGAGGGCGGCGACCCGGAGCCCGGCTCCGAATTGGCCCGAACGCTGGTGCACGGGTACTACGCCGGGGTGAGCTACGCCGACGCCCAGGTCGGCAAGCTGACCGCCGCGCTGGACGAGCTGGGCCTCGCGGAGAACACCGTCGTCGTGCTGTGGGGCGACCACGGCTTCCACCTCGGCGACCACGGCATCTGGACGAAGCACACCAACTTCGAGCAGGCGACCCGCATCCCGCTGCTGTTCGCCGGCCCCGGCGTGCCGGCCGGAACGGCGACCGGGCAGCTCGCCGAGAGCGTCGACGTGTTCCCGACGCTGGCGGAGCTGTGCGGCCTGCCCGCCCCGCGGGGGCCGCAGCCGATCGACGGCGTGAGCCTCGCCCCGGTCTTCAAGGACCCGTCGGCCCGCGTCCGCGACCACGCCTACCACGTGTACCCGAGGGGACGGTTGGGCCGCGCGATCCGCACCGACCGCTACCGCCTGGTGGAGTGGATCGACCAGCGCTCCCCGGAGGCTCCGGCACTGCTGGAGCTGTACGACTACCAGGAGGATCCGCTCGAGACGCGGAACCTCGCCGAGGAGCGGCCGGAGGTCGTCGCGCGGCTGCGGGCGACGCTGGAGGACTATCCGGCGCCGCTGAAGCCGGGCGAGACGCCGCGGCAGGCCGCGGCGACGCCGGTTCCCCCGATGCCCCGGGCGGAGGTCGCCGCCGGGCTGGAGGCGCACGACCGGGCGCTGCACCTGACCGACGGCTGGATCCGCGATCCCTTCATCGCCCGCGGCCCGAACGGGACGTGGTACCTGACCGGCACCACGCCGAATCCCGGCGAGCCCCGGGAGCGCAGCGACCCCTTCAACAACGGCCTCGGGCCCGATTCGCTGGTCGGCTGGAAGGCCCGGGTGTGGGAGAGCGACGACCTGATCGACTGGCGGGAACGGCCGGTCCCGTACACGCTGAAGGACGGCGTGTGGCCGAAGGTCCGGCCGAAGCGGTTCGAGGAGGTCCCGCAGCGCCAATGGCGGCTGTGGGCCCCGGAGCTGCACTGGCTTCCCGCCGACACGCCGGCCGGCGGCGCCTCCGGCCGGTGGGCGCTGGTGCACACCAGCCCCTCCCCGGTGACGGGGGCGAACCTGTCGCTGTCCGCCGGGCCGGAGGTCGCCGGGCCGTGGACGAACCCGCTGGGCCCCGCGATCGGCCGGCGCCACGACCCCTCGCTGTTCCGCGACGACGACGGCAGCTGGTGGATGGTGTGGGGGGCGACGACGATCCAGCAGCTCGCGCCGGACTTCACCGGCTTCGTCGGCGATCCGGTCCGCATCGGGCCGTCCGGCGAGGCGGCGAGGATGGGCCACGAGGGCTGCCTGATCCACAAGATCGACGGCCGGTACGTCCTGTTCGGCACCGGCTGGTCGACCGGCTCGATGCGGAAGGGCAGCTACAACCTGTATTACGCCGTCGCCGACGAACTCGCCGGCCCGTACGGCCCGCGGCGGTTCGTCGGCCGCTTCCTCGGCCACGGCACCCCGTTTCAGGACGACGACGGCCGCTGGTGGTGCACGGCGTTTTACAACGCCGACGTCCCCCCGCTGGAGCCGGACGGCGTCGCGACCCGCGACCTGTCCGCCGTCGCCCAGACGATCAACCGCCGGGGGACCACGCTCGTCCCGCTGGCGGTCGGCGTGGACGAGGACGGCGAGCTGTCGATCCGGGCGAAGGACCCGCGCTACGCCCGACCCGGCCCGGACGAGGCCCAGCAGTTCGCCCTCGACCGCTGAGGCGTTCGCGCCGGGACGCCCCGACGAAAACCGACGCCCCCGACCGCTCGCGGCGGGGGCGTCGGCGTTCGACCCGAGGGCGTTTGCGGCGCGTCGGTTACTTCGAGGTCGACTCGATCAGCCCGGCGTCCGCGGCGATCTGCTTCAGGCGTTCGGCGGGGACCTTCGCTTCCGCCCGGTCGTAGGTCAGCAGGCCGTTGATCTCGCCCTCGACGTCGGTCGTCTGGGTGTAGACGCCCGCGGCGATCCCCTTCGCCTTCAGGTCGGCGAGGCGGCGGATCGACTCCTCGTAGCGGCCGACGTACTCCTCCTTGGTTTTCGGCAGGCCGCCGTAGCCCCAGTTGCGGGTCGACTCGTTCCACAGGTGGCCCTTGACCGGCCAGCCGTGGCCGCCGAACTCGCCGACGACCTTCGCGAAGTCGTCGTAGCGGGGCTCGTCGACGTCGAAGAACGGGTGCGGATAGGCGTGCTCGTCGGCGATGTCGCCGACCGGGGCGAAGTTGCCGCCGCTGGCGACGTTCACGGCCCGGGAGGGGTCGTACTCCTCCAGCCACTTGCCGACCTCCACCGTGCGATGCTGGCCCCAGCGTTCGTTGAAGGGAACCCAGCAGACGATCGAGGGGTGAACGTCCAGGTGGTCGACCATCCCCTTCAATTCTCGCATGTATTGTTCATGGGCGGCGTCGGGCCAGTCGGCGTCGATCTTCAGGGAGGCGTAGTCGACGGTCCGTTCCGGGTCGCCGAGGTACTTGTCCGCCAGACGGTGCCAGCGGGGCCACTCGCCGGTCCGCTCGTCCTTCCCGCCGGAGGGTTGGTCCTGCCAGACCAGCATGCCGACGCGGTCGCAGTGGGCGTAATACCGGCGGGGCTCCACCTTGATGTGCTTGCGGATCATGTTGAAGCCGGCGGATTTGAGCCAATCGACGTCGTACCGCATCGCCTCGTCCGAGGGCGGGGTGAGCAGCCCGTCCGGCCACCAGCCCTGGTCGAGCGGCCCCCAGTGGAACAGCGGCTCGCCGTTGAGCGTCAGCCGCACGTCGCCGTTCTCGTCCCGCTCCGTGCCGACCTCCCGCACGCCGACGTAGGACGCGACCTTGTCCACGACCCGGTCGCCGTCGAGCAGTTCGACCGTCACGTCGTACAGGTGCGGCGAGGCGTGCGACCAGAGCTTCGGTTCGGGGATCGACAGCGCGACCTCGCCGGCCGACCCGGAGGGGGAACTGGTCGCGGAGGCGACCTCCCGGCCGCCGTCCAGGACGGTCACCCGGGTCGTCGCTTCGGCGCCGACCGGGCCGTCGACCGCGACCGTGGCGACGACGGAGCCGTCGATCTTCGTGTCGTAATCCACCGCGGAGATCGCCGCGGCGGGGACCCGTTCGGTCCAGACGGTCTGCCAGATGCCGGAGACCGGCGTGTACCAGATGCCCCGCGGTTCGTTCACCTGCTTGCCGCGGAGCTGGTAGGCCCCGGCGTCGTCGGTCGCGTCGCGGACCTTCACCGTCAGCGTCGCCGGTTCCTCGGAGGCGGCGAGGGCCTGCGTGACGTCGAAACTGAACGGCAGGTTCCCGCCGACGTGCGTGCCGACGGACTGCCCGTTCACCCACACCTCGCAGGCGTAGTCGACCGCCTCGAAGTGCAGCAGCGTGCGGTCGCCCGCCGGTTTCGCGTCGCCCTCCGCGGCGGGGAGCGTGGTGCGGTACCAGAGGGCCTCGTCGGACCCCAGCCGGCGGCCGACGCCGGACAGCGGGGCCTCGAGGGCGAACGGCACGAGGATCTCGCCGTCCCACTCCTCCGGCGGACCGGCGTCGGCGGGGGTCACGGCGTACTGCCAGAGGCCGTTGAGGTTCTGCCACTGGGGCCGGACCATCGTCGGCCGCGGGTATTCCGACCAGACGGACTCCGGCTCGACGGCCTTCCCCCAGCGGGTCAGCATCGAATCGGCGACCGGGGACCAGTCGCCGTCCGCGGCGGGGAGGACGCCGGGGGCGGCGAGGGCCGCCAGACCGGCGACCGCGAGGGAGAGATGAATCGTCATCGGGCGAGGCGGCTCGAAAAGGGACGAGGGAGACTGCGGTCGCGG